>JACPDT010000160.1 GCA_016183865.1 Armatimonadota bacterium
GAAAACGGTTCAGGACACCTGCGAGATATTCGATGACTTTCTGGGAATCAGGGGCGATTGTGGCCGAAGCTGTTGCGAAATGAATGGTCTTGAATTTCAGTCTGGCCAGCTCTTCTGTTTTTCCCTGGATCTCCTTCACGGACAGTTTTTTCTCTTTCTCTTGCTGCCCGATCACGTTCTTGTTTACACTGAACTTCACGTTTCCGAAAAGTCCTGGGCCGCTTTCAGGTCTTGCCGAATCCAGGTACCAGAAGTGTGTGACGCCTCCGAAAACAATGGGATTTCCCGCGTTCTGGAGGCCCTCAAAAACCCAGACTTGCTGGGCCTGCTTCATATTGGCCACTGCTCGGGCCTTCCATTTCTTGTTCTCCTCATGGCTTGCGAACTTGATTCCTGGAAAGGCGTCATCCAGGTCCTTTGAAGGGATTCCGCTTCTCTGGCTGATCAGTTTTCTCGCCATACCGGGATTCTGAGAGAGAAGCTTGATGACACTGAACCAGGCATTTACAAAAAGCTGTATATCGGCTTTCCGGTCCTTCAGAACCTTGAAATTCGCCACACAGATATCCTCGATGAGGTCCGCATTCCTGGACGAGATCAGAATATGGTTTCCCTGCCTGACGGCATTGGTCACATGGGGCTCCCAGAGAACCGCCACATCAGCCTTGCCTGAAATCAGATTCTCATAAGCGTCCTTCACATCCCGGACCGGCATGGTTTTCACATCTGCCGTGGACTTCCCGATAATGTTGAGAAAGAAGGCCAGAAGATAATGACTCGGCATTCCCTCCGTATAGGTGACGCGCTTTCCCGCCATTTCATTGATGGTCTTGATGCTTTTTTTCGCCACAATGGCATCACTTCCGAAACTTGTGTCAATCTTGAACAAAAGGGCGCCGGGATTGTGTCTGGCGGCTCCGAGGGTAAAGGCATCCAGGGTGCAGCCTGCAAGGTCAAGGTTGCCTCCGGCCAGTTTCTGCCACCGTTCATTGATGTCTGTGACCATGACAGGCTCGATCTTGAGTCCTTTCGGCTCTGTGAACTGATTGGCGGCATAGTAGCCGGGCCAGTCATCTATTCCCACTTTCAGAGTGCGTGGCCCTGCACTTGCAATGGACCAGGGAAGGATGACGATGGCGAGCGCGTAAAGCAGAATTTTTCGCATTTTCTGATCTCCCTTTACAGACTTGGGATGCCTCGAACCTTTTGGATTCTCTTGACCAGATTTCCGCCGTCCACCGGCTGCCACAGATCCACATTCATGAGCACCCAGTGATGGGGAATGAGCCCTGCGTCTTTGGTGAACTTCCCGGTGATTCCCTCGTACTCCTCCCATTGCAGGGAATCAAGAATGGGGCGCGCCGTGGGCCCGGATTTTTCCATTAAGTGTCCCATGAACTTCACCAGGTCGTAAGCCAATGCGGCCCAGGGATCAAGATAGACTGTGGGAAAGGCCTTTGAAAAATCGTACACGAAGAGCTGACCCTCTCCGTGGACTTCGTCGGGGTCAAAGAAGCTCAGGACGTGGAAGGGTGAGTATGAGTCCAACTTTCCGGGCGCCCGCAGCATGGAATCGGTCAAGGCGGATGAGGGAAAAAGGAGAGAAGTTTTCGATGACCGATGAGGTTTGTTCAGATAATCCTCCACTGTGCTCGAATTGACCGGCATGTACTCAGATTCGATGAATGCGATCCTGAGGCCGAGATGGTCTTTTGCGGCAATTGTCGCCTTTTGCAGCACATCCTTCTCTCGTCCTGGATTCACCAGGAGGAACAGATTGGGGACCCCTGCCTCCTGGAGGATTGCCTCACAGTGACGCATCTCCTCACGGTCCCGAAAAGTGGCGCCCAGAACCGCCAGAACGTCGCCGGAAGCAGGCGAAAGCTTCGCCAATCTTTGCGAGAGCTTCTCGTCCGCGGGAATGAGCTTGATCTGGAGCAAAGCCCCCTTGATTCCTCCCGCAGCGTTGAGCGACTGCACTCCGAGGGCCAGACCTCTCAAGACGCTTTCCGTGTTCCTTTGACCCGCCCCTCCTTTGTCCACAACGGCAGCCAGGACGAGTTGAGGCTTCGCTTCCACCGCCGCCAGGGCGTTCTGCAGGTAGAGGAGGGTCTCGCCGTCCCTGGGGTTCAGGGTTCTTGCCGTCCGGAGAGCGCTGACAGCCTCCTGAAATCTGCCTTGATAGTAAGCCTGAATCCCCTGCCCCTTGGAACCTTCTTCCGCTGTCGGCACATTGAATACAGGCACAACCTTCGCCCGGGCAGCCGAAGCCCGTTTCTTGAAAGCGGGTATGGCGATGGCGGAGAGGATCGAGAGGATGGCTATGACTATGATCAGCTCGACAAAAGTGAGGGGAAAACGCTTTCCTCCACGGACTTTCTTTTGTGGGGCCCCTGCCGCTCTTGCCGTGGAAGGCTTTACGGCAACCGCCTTTCTACGGGCAGGGGGAGAAGATTGAACGGGAGTAGGGGGCGGTTGAGCGGCTGCCAGGGGTTGGACCGGCGACTGTACCGTGGTAGGGGGTGGTGGGACAGGCTGCGGTGTCTGCCCTGATGTTTGTGGAGATGCCGACACAAGGGGTTGCTGAATTTGAGGGATCGTTTGTGTTGTATCCCCTCTCCCCAGAAGAGTCTCCAATGCCTTCTTGAATTCCAGGGCGCTTTGAGGACGTAAGGCGGAATCAATGGAAAGAGCCCGATTCACAAGATCCTCAAGCTCCTGGGAAACAGCCGGATTCAGGTTCCGAATCCCCTGAAACTGAAAAGCAGGGTTGTTTTTCACGGGATCCGATTTCGTCAGAAGCTCGTGAAGGCACACGCCGGATCGTACATCGGTCTGTTTGCCCCCATAGTGTTCGGGAGAGGCATAGCCTGGAGAGCCGAATGTAAACGTATCCTGGCTTTTCTGCGGGTTGAAGAGCCGGGCGATTCCGAAATCAATCAGCTTGATTCGCCCCTTGGAAAGCATCACATTGGCAGGTTTCAAGTCCCTGAAAATGATGGGCGGGTTCTGCTGGTGAAGAAAATAAAGGATCTTTGCGATCTCAATGCCCCAGAGGATGATCTGCCTTTCGGGAAGAAACCCCTGCGTGTTCCGGATGACCTTGCCGAGGTCTTCCCCTTCCACGAATTCCATCACAAGATAGTGATAGTTCTTTGTGGAGAAGTAATCAATGACTTTGGGAAGGCTGGGGTGCTCAAGGTGGGCCAGTGTAACCGCTTCGGTGCGGAACATCTGAACAGCGGCCTGCTCGTCCTTGGGGTCATCAAACTGCGCCGTCATCTGCTTGAGGGCCCATACCTTACCCACAAGGTGAAGGTCATCGCACAGATAGATGGCGCTCATGCCCCCCTGGCCGATGAGGCGGATGACTCGGTAACGATTCTGGAGAACGGTTCCTTGAGTCGGGAGTTGCGGCACTAACGTTCCTTTGCTTTCACCACTTTGCACTCAATGCGCCGGTTCAGGGCCCTGCCCGCTTCCGTATCGTTGGCGCCGACGGGCTTCTTGTCTCCGTAACCTCGGGCCACGACTCGGGATGACTCGATCCCTCTATTTATGAGCGCCTTTCGGACGCTCTCGGCCCGGTCCTGGGAAAGCCTCAGATTGGATGCCGGGTCCCCGACACTGTCCGTATGCCCATCAACGAGAATGTACATCCCTTGAAAACGGTTCAGGACACCT
>JACPDT010000165.1 GCA_016183865.1 Armatimonadota bacterium
GATCCCGCTCCCTCAGGCCGTGAATCATCTTGTTCAAGGCATCGGCTAGCTGCCCCATCTCGTCGCGTCCCTGCACCCCTGTTTGAGCGGAAAAATCCCCTTGCCGAACCCGTGCGCTCAAGTGGAGCAGGTCCTGCACCGGCCGTTTGACGGAGGCCGCCACCTGGGGTCCGATGATGAGGGAGATGATCATGATCACTCCAAGGGCCAGGGCAGATTGCCTACCCAGAGCACGAATCAGCAGGGTCGCCTCCCTTTCCTCCAGCTCGGTCAGGAGAATCCAATCCCTGGGATTGATGGTTCCGGGACCTCTTACGGGCCGATATACGAAAAGACGCTCCTGGCCTGCGCGATTTTTTGCGAGTATCCATCCGCTCTTTCCCTGGCGACCTGACTGTATGGCCGGATAGGAAACGATATTCTCGCCGATCCTGCCTGGATCGGGGTGGGCCATGATACTGCCTTCATTGTCCGCAAGGACGCAATAGCCGGTCTCAAGGAATCGGGCTCCTGCCACATGCGACTTGAGGTCCTCCTGGAGAGCATAACGAGCTGAAAGGACGCCTGAAGGCGAAGAGCCGGGGATCCGTATTGGGATGCTCATATGGAGGACATGCGTCTTGAACACAGGCGACATGTAAGCTTCAGAGATGAAAGGCTTTCCCTCAAGACCAAAGGCCACAGCTATGCGATTCGGAGGTTCCGAGGCTCCGGCCGTGCCGGTGGAGAAAAGGTGGCGGCCATGGCGGTCGTGAAGATCCATCTGAAGCCACCAGCCGTCAAAACTCTGAATACTGCGCATCTCCTCCCTGGCTCGCCGGAGGTCGTTGCGGGACAGGGTCTGCGCCAGGACCCGGGAGAGCCGCTCCAGATGGGTCCCGGCGATTCGAATGTTCTCGTGAATTTCTGCCTCCACAACGTCGCCTGTATGCTTGAGATCGCCTACCGTGCTCTCGAACAGGAGTCCCCTGGCCGTCTCATATCCCCAGGCGCCGAGGAGAATGGCTGTCGCCAGCCCTGAGCTCATCACGGCGATTAGAACAGTAAGAAGAAAGCCCCCCTTAAATCGGGAGAACCATCGCCTTCGAAGGGCATAGACGAAACAGGCGCTTGAAGCGCAAACAATCACCAGGGGAAGCCACAGCCTTATCCACATGGTACTCGTTCTTCCCCCAGGATGTCTGAGATACCTTCAAGAATATTCAGAGAAAAACTTTCAAGCATTTTACCGGAGGTGGCTTGAGGCGTGAAAATCCCTAAAGATCCATTGCTTTTCTTTGAGGAGCTTGCCGATGTCTATGATCGGTGGTATGACGAGAATCCATTGGTCTATGAATCGGAGCTTGCCGCCCTTCGAGCTGCCCTGCCGAAAGGCCAGGGCATCGAGATAGGAGTGGGCTCCGGGAGATTCGCCGCCACTCTCGGCATCGCTACAGGCATAGATCCTTCTCCCAAAATGGTGGAAATGGCGAAAAAAAGGGGGATCAATGCCGTTCTGGGGTACGGAGAACACCTGCCCTTCAAAGAGGGGGAATTCGATTTTGCCTTGCTTGTCGGAGTCCTTTGCTTTGTGAAGGAGCCTTTTCTCGTCGTTCAGGAAGCGGCCCGGGTGGTGAAAAATGGCGGTTTGGTCATTATGGGTGAAGTTCCATCCGACAGCAAGTGGGGTCGAATTTACAAAGGGGCCACGGAAAGGAACCCCTTTCTTGAGGTCATGACTCTCCACTCACCTGAAACGGTGATCCAATGGATGGAGCGCGCAGGGCTCCGACTGAAGCAGACTTTGCAGACTCTGTACCAGGGACCCTTCGAGTTTCTGGCGGCAGAGATTCCGCGTCCCGGCCACGACCAGGGAAGCTTCGTTGTTTATGTGGGTGAAGCAGGTGGGCGAAAATGACAACCAACCTGGTGGAAAACCTGGAGAGCAGGGATCCCAACAAGCGCTGGGAGGGTGTGAAGGAAGCCGTCCGCATCCAGGCCGTAGAGTTGTTGCCCAGGCTCTGCGCAATGATGGAGTCGGAGCAGGATGAGTTCGTTCTCTGCGGCTTGCTCACGGCTGTGGGGCAACTGGGTGGAGCGGCTCATTCCGACCGCATCGGAGGTTACCTCTGCGATCCCAGGGCAATTGTGAGGGAAACGGCTCTCTACGCCCTGGATCTGACGAACGATGCCTATTCCGTCAGACATGTTTTCGGCGCTCTGGAGGATTCCGCGCCTGCGGTCAAGCAGACTGCTCATCAGATTGCAGGAAGATTCCCGCCGGAGAGCTTGCAGAAAATTGCGGAAGAGATGCTCTTATCGGGTATCTCCTGGCAGGAAGACAATGTTCTTACGGCACTCCGCAGGCTTGAATCCTTCCCGCCCAATTTTTTCCTGGAGCTCCTGGGAAAATCGAGGAATCCAGGGCTCCTCTGCGAGATTCTGAAGATCGTGGCCACTCGCGTCGAATGCACCGCCGAGGTAGTCCTGAAGCTCACCGACTTGCGGAGCGGAATGCCGGAAGAAGTCCAGGAGGAGTTTGATGCAGTGCTGGATTTGCTGAACAGCCGGATTTCCGAAGCCGAACGGATACAAGTCCCGTCCATTGACCCATCGGACCCCGATCTTTCCAGGGGCAAGATCGGCCTGTTGGAGCGTATCGGAGAGCAGGTGGTCGTGGAAAAGGACTCTGCCTCGGTCCTATCCCCTGCCGTGAAAGCCGGGGTAGAGAGAATCGGGCAGATTGATGCAGCTCTGGCCGAAAAAGGAAGCCGAATTGCAGAGGGCCTCAAGAAAGAAATCGGAGAAGGCGGTTTTTGGGACAAGACGAAGCAAAGTGTCAGCAAGTGGGGAAACATAGGCAAACTGAAGCTGGAAGTCGGCGGCCTTTCCGCCGAGCGAAGCTCGTGCCTTGTCAGAATCGGAGCAGAGATTCTCTCCCTTTGGAACAAGAAGGAATCGCTGCCCGCGGCACTCTCCACACTCGCCCAAAAGGCAGCCTACCTGGAAGAAAAGGATAGAGCCGAAGCTCTGAATGAGCAAGAACGGTCCGAGGAATTCTTCGAAAAAGTGCGAGGAGCGGCGAAAGATCTTCTGAAAAAAGGATCACTCCTTTCGGAGGCCGCGAGAAAGTCCCGTCAATTCCTTCTCCAGGAGAAGCTGAAGCTCCAGGCCGAGACTCTGAGACGACAGCTTGATCTCAAGTGCGAGCGCCTTGGAAGTATGGCATACGGCCGAATAGTAGGATCTCCTCCGGTTGAGTTTGCACAAGAGATCAAGGAGATTACCGCCCTCTCGACTCACAGGAAGCTCACGGAAGCGGGTGCAGAAGCTCCGCAAGGACCTCCACGAGATCCAGCGCAGGCTCCACAAGGAGCACACCTCCCTGGGCAGGGCCGTCTCTCAAAATGAAGAGATCTGCGCAGGCGGAGAGCTTCGCCAACTCGCTGTTGATGTCCGGGCGCTGAGAATGGATCTCACACAGGTGGAGTTTCAATTGAAGAAGCTTTCCGAGGAAATCTCCAGGGATCATCTTGCAGGGATGCTTCAGAAGCACAAGACCCTTCAGGAAACCACGGAAGCCGTGACGCACGAAATACTCGACAAGCACGGGCGGGACCTGACCATCATCTTCACGGACATGAAAGATTTCACGAAAAAGTCCTCTGAGGGAAACCTGGTTCAGATGATGGCGATGCTGGAAGAGCACGACGGGATTCTGATCCCGATCATTGAGCAGCACGGGGGCACGGTAATAAAGAAAATCGGCGATGCTCTGATGGCGAGCTTCGAGCACCCCGCTCATGCGGTCCTGGCGGGCACGGAGATCCAGAGAGCTCTTCAGCGCCACAACCAGCGATTCCCTGATGAGGCAAAGAAGATTCAAGTCCGGATCGGGGTGAATTGCGGCAAGGTCGTTGTCAAGGATGGAGACCTGTACGGCGACACAGTCAATCTGGCTTCCCGGGTCGAGGGCCTTGCCAGGGCGGAGCAGATTTTTATCACCGATTCCGTGTATCAGTTCATTGACATCAATCAGATCCCATGCATCAAGCTGCCTCCTCAGAAAGTCAAGGGCCTGGAAAAGGAAGTCCAGATCTATGAGGTGCAGTATTGAATTTGTTGCTGTCTTGTGTCAAATGTTAACATTTTGTTAACAGCCCCTTAACTTGTCTATAACCGTAAATGTGGTATAATATGAAATACAAGTCAAAAAAGAGAGGCGGTTGATGGTTGTGTCGGTAATACAACCTTACAAGAATATCACTGATATGCAAGCAATGGGGAAATCTATGCCCACACCCAAAGAGGACGAACCCGTGATAACGGACGAGAAAGTGGAGGCCTTTACCCCGCTACTCAAGCATGATCTCAAACAGTTGACCGTCCCTCCGAAACACCAGAATCTCATAGACTTGTTTCATACCCTCGAAAGGCACGGCCTCCATGTGCAGGGAACGGTAGACAAGGAGAAGCTGAATCACCTCCTGGAAAGACTGGTTCCTGCCCGCAGTGATGAGAAGTTTGATAAGTTGTACGCCTCCATGTATGGAGAACCGACAATTCACATTGATCTGGACAAGGACCAGGCGACAGGCGAAACGAGGAGTGTGACCCTTCCGCTCGACAAAGTCAGAACCCTGGCCACAGAGCTCGAAACACCGGGTCAGGACACAGCCAGGGAAATAGAACGGCTGAAAGATCTTGAGAAAAAGGGTGCGGAGTTTTATCTCACTCTCCCCGGAGGATATGGGGCCCCAGAGAAACCGAAAAACCAGGTTCGCGTCTCCCCTGAGCTGTTCCGCTGGTTCATGGAGAATCCTTCATATCATCGGCGCTTGTCACAAGCGGAAGTAGCCGCCTCAATGGGCATTGCGGCTTTTGCGATTGGTGGCTCTACTGTTCTGGCGCTGGACATGGCCCGCGGAACAACCGAGAAAGTGATCACTGGCGGCCTCATGGATGCAACCGGGGACGGAAAAGTAAGCGGCCCCACGATTCAGGCGTCCAGTTGGAGCGGATTCAAGGAGAAAGTGGAGAAACTGGAAAGCCACATCGCGCGAAAGGCAGAGAACGAGGCTCTGGATGAGCAAACATGGCAGATCTATAAAGGCAGCTCATGACCCTTTGACAGATATCTGATACTACACCCGGCACTTCATTTTTGCCAGCTTCTCGTGCAACTGAATGGATTGCTTCACATTAGATACATTCAAGCCGGACGAGGAATCATAGAGCATAAAGGGCAAGGTCTGGTCCCCTCCCAATCCGCCGTGGAGTGAGACAAGGGTATACTTGTCGTTGAAATCGAGAACCTTGCCGCTTTCATAAGTGCTGAAAACCATGAGGTCCCCTGTTTCCTTGACCCGCGCATAGCTTGCAATCTGCCGTGCAATCTCTTCCGTGTTTCCATACTGGGCAAGAGGGTTTTTCCCTTGAACCTCATGAGCCTCAATCTCGGACAAGCCGGCTGTTTCGGCCTTGAAATTGAAGTAGATGTTATTCAAGCAATAGGCATGGGCTGTCACGATGTCCTGATCCCCCACCTGCCGTTTTCCCTCCCTGTCTTGATTCACGAATTTCAGCATATAGTCATTCAGAGAATGACCGTAGACATCTTTGAAGAGGGATGACGGAGTCTGGCCGTGGTCGGAGAAAACCACGAGATTGTATGGCTGGTGCTCTCGTTCCAGCTTCTCCTGGATTTCTCCGATCTTGGAATCCAGCTTCTTCAAAGACTCGAAGGCTGATGTGCAATTTGTTCCATAGTAATGGGCCTTCTCATCATAAGCCGTATAGTCAACATAGGAAACAGGAAGCCCCCTGTCCATGGACTGCTTGACCCCTTCCGTGGCAATGGCGGGAAACACGTTGTCCGCCAGTGAGAGCATGATGGGGTAATGCTTGTCCCACCAGGTGTTCCACTGGCGATGCTCCTTGAGGTACTTTCGGGCCTTGATCATGTCACGGGTGAAGCGATACACGGCTGCGGCTATGCTGTAGCCCCCTCTTTTCAAGAGCTTGAGGTCCTGCCAAACCTCCTTCACAATGGTCTTGAATGTGCCTTGATTGGCCTGATTCTCCTTGAGGGTGCTGTATGTCATGGCCGTCTCTTCCGTGCCGCCGCTTATGGGCGAAAGATACGTAGTGCCGCCGGTAGTCAGTCCGCTCTCACCGTTTTGGCCCGCCTGGGCCTGGACCTTTCTCTCGAATTGTCCTGCATCAATGAAAGCCTTCTCTTTCTTACTGTACCAGTCATTTGCGGGCAACTGCACTCCGTAGAACATGCTGGAAAGAGCGGGTATGGTTTCAGCGGGGATTCCGCAGGAATAGGATTCCAGGGTGTACCGGCGGCTCTCCGCCATTTGTTTCAAATGGGGGGCGTATCCCTTGTCCATGGCCTCTTTCAAGGTATTGTATCCCAGGCCGTCAATCTGGAGAAGAATCAAGCCCTTGTTCTCTTCCCCGGATGGATCAGCCGGCCGGGGCAGGCTCCTGTAACCCTGCGGGGAAAAAGTTGGAATAGAAGCAATAAGCGACATGTCTCTCCCTCCTCGATCCCATCATATCACGAACCCCGTGGGACAAGCCACCGGAAAAGGTAACCGAAAAGTAAACCTTTCAAGGGGCGGACGCCCCCCTGGCCTGCAGGAGATCGCCGTAATCGAGAAGGGATCGGAGCTGGGATCTCATTCCCTATCAGGGGCTGTAATGGACCCCATCGCTCTTTCGGAGCTGATACCCGATTTCCAGAAAAAGGGCGCACCTCTCGAAGCGTCTGTGTCAGGCGACGAGATCCTGTACCTGACCGAAACAGGCAAATTCGCGCTGCCTTTTACTCCGCCACCTATGAGAAATCATGGAAACTGGCTGGTCTCCCTCAACAAGCTCGTAAAATGGCTCGGGGGGATGGTTGAGGAGCGCGGGATCAACCTTTTCTGCGGCTTCTCCGGCCGTGAGGTGATCTATGAGGGCGAGCGGGTCGCTGGCGTCATTACGGGCGACAAGGGCATTGACAAGAACGGACAGCCGAAGGGAAACCACGAGCCTGGGATCGAGATTCGGGCCAAAGTCACCGTATTCGGAGAAGGCCCTTACGGGAGCCTGGCGCAGGATCTCATCAAAAAGTTGAAGCTCTGCGAGGGAAAGAACCCGCAGAGCTATGCCACTGGGGTCAAGGAGATCTGGGAGATCCCCCCTGGACGCATCAAGAAGGGTCACGTAATACATACCATGGGCTACCCTCTGGGAAATGACACTTTTGGCGGTGGATTCATTTACGCTTTCTCGGAGACACTCCTCTCCCTGGGTCTTGTCGTGGCCCTGGACTACAAGGATCCATACGGAGATCCTCACGGGGAGTTCCAACGATTCAAACAACACCCTGTTGTGGCTTCCCTTCTGAAAGAGGGAAAAATGGTCCGCTATGGGGCGAAAACGATCCCTGAAGGCGGATATTTCGCCATTCCCAGGCTGTTCTTTGACGGCGGGCTTCTTGTGGGCGATTCGGCGGGATTTGTGAATGTTCCCAGGCTCAAGGGAATCCATTATGCCATAAAGAGCGGGATCCTGGCTGCGGAAACGGTCCTGGACTCCCTTGTCAAAGGGGATTCATCCGCGGCCTCTCTTTCTCCCTATGCCGGCAAAGTGGAGGAAAGCTTCATTGGAAAAGATCTCCACAAAATGCGGTTTTTCAAGAATTCATTCTCGAGTGGATTCCTGTCCGGTTTCTTCAAGGTCGGCCTTCAATATGCCATGGGCGGCTGGTGGCCGGGAGGAATGCCCCGTGCGGAGGCTGACCACCAGGCCATGAGATCATTGGCCGCCTATTACCGAAACGGAGCCCGAAAACCACAGGAGAAGAAATATGACGGTACACTGACCTTCAACAAGGTAAGTGACGTCTACCTGTCCGGGACGAAACATGAGGAAAATCAGCCCTGTCATCTGGTTGTCCTGGATCGAGACCTTTGCGTAAACCGCTGTACCCGGGAGTATGGAAACCCCTGCCGCCACTTCTGCCCCGCCCAGGTCTACGAATGGATGAAAGAGGAGGAAAAGGGTGCGGGGAAACTAGTGATTCAGCCCTCCAATTGCGTCCACTGTAAGACCTGTGAGATCAAAGATCCTTACGGGAACATCCTGTGGGTTACGCCGGAAGGTGGCGGAGGACCGGAGTATACGGGAATGTAAGATCAACCTCCCTGCGGCCGTCCACAGTGCTCGCGAACTCCCATCCCCCAGTGGGACCCAGTTTGCTGCGCGCTTTAGGGCTCCCAGCCTCCGGCGTCACCCCTCCGCGCTGCATTACTGCAATTTGCAATGCGCGGAAGAGATGAACCACGACGAGCTCCGGATCATGTTTTCGGAGAACGCGCCGCTGCCGTTCGAGGAGAAAACGGTACGGGGCTTTACGTTCGATGACCTTTCCAATGCTAAAATTAGCATCTGAATGTCCGCAGCGAAATCCGGGGCGTGAACAGGGAGGACATCTACGAGATTCCGTTGGAGGTCCTGCGCGAGGCCGTGGTGAACGCCCTCATGCACCGCGACTACAGCATCACCGGCACGCAGGTGAGCGTTGAGGTCTATGACGACAGTGTAGAAATCGTGAATCCCGGCGGCCTGCCCAAAGGTCTGTCGGTCAGGGAACTCGGCACGGTCTCGATCCGCAGGAACGAGTTGATCGCGGACCTCTTCTTCCGCCTGCACAAGGTCGAGCGCCTCGGCATGGGAATCCAAAAGATGAAGGATGCCATGGTCGCGGCGGGGCTCCGCCAGCCGACCTTCGCGCCGGACGGCTTCTTCCGGGCGATTTTTCACCGGTCGCCCGAGTTCGCCATGAAGGAAGGATCGCCCGGCTCGGGAAAAGCGTCGGAGAAAACGCCTGGCCGCATTCTGGCATCATTAGCCAGACACCGACGGGTCACGATTGCGGACCTTGCGAAGGTCATAGGCGTTAGCGACAGGACCATCGAGCGGAACCTGAAACGCCTTCAGGAACAAGGCCGTCTCCGCCGCATCGGTCCGGACAAGGGAGGGCACTGGGAGGTGGTGCGATGAGAGTCGGCTTTCCCCTGCTCTCTGAATCATATCCGAGGGATTGCCGAAATCGCTTGATAGCCCGGAGCGCCGGTGGCGGCATCGGAAAATGCCGCCTTCAACTCAGAAGCGAGAGGGCTAGATTGCGCCAAGGCGTGATGGAATTTGTGTCTCGACCCACTTAGCTATCACACTTTCTTGAGCCAGAAGAAGTTTCCTCCATTTCCCTCATAAAGCGCGTGGGCATCGTGACCCAAACAATTACTATTCCTTATCCTTCCTGCTCCTTGAAACGGGAACCCTTTTCTGCTATACTAGTTGCCCCTGATAAAATCGCTTTCAGCGGAGGTCGCCCCTCTCTGATCGGAGATGAGATCTCCTCCTCGGCGGATCT
>JACPDT010000164.1:0-19953 GCA_016183865.1 Armatimonadota bacterium
TCGGTCCTCCTTCCCTGGCAGAGAACCTTCGAAGCCGATATCAGGGTTCATCTAGGATTCGACCGCGAAGCCCGATTCCCCTGAGGCAGTGAACGGCCTCTCTGAAAAATTCCTCCGTATCGGGCGGGACGATGTGCACCTCATGGGCACAAACTCCCGCTTCTTTGCCGACCGAACGGCGGACAAGCAGAGGCACCCGGAAGAACTCTTCCAGGTCTTGGGCAAGTTTTGGATCATCCGATTCCACCACAGTGGAGTTGTCCACAAGCGACACTCTTGCCGCTACGGCGTCATCGGCGACATAGCCGCCCGATGTCTTCATCAATCGGAGGAGCTCAAGGATCAACGGCTAGGTCTCCGCAAAGAGGCAATCCAAATAAGAGAACATGTCCCTGTCATAGTCGTAGAGATCCTCCTTTGTGAAATAGAAGGCTCTAGGTCCTACAGGGCCGCTCTTGAGAGATCCCCGAAAATACGCCTCAACGGAAGAGGCAAAATAGTGGACAGGACTGCTCTCGGCATACCCGTCGGGAAAATAGTGCCCCTCTTTCCCGCTCAGGCAGGCGTGATAGGCATTGAGGACCGCGGGAGACTTGAGTGAAGCGAACCCGTCACCTCCCAGGGCGTGGTCGTATGCGTGGGCGAAAATATGAACAGGTGTATCGAAATCAGCGCCGACCGTGGCACTCAGAACTTCTTCCCCAAGAAAGAAGAGCTTTTGAGAAGCCAGATAAAAGGCTCGAAGCCGCCGGAATGCGCCCTGTTCGTCCTCCAACCCCAACAGGTCGGCTGCATCCCGATTTCTTGAGGCCAGGACTACAGTCGTCCCGAAATTTCGACAAAGCCTTAGTGCCCGCACTCCAAAAACGCTCAGAATCCCCCTGAGAAGCCTCGCAGCCGCAGGCTTGTCCGATCTGATCATTCCATCAAGGCACTCGGACGCTCCTGGGGGTCCGACCTCCGCAGGCTCGTAATCACAGGTGGTGTCCAGACCCTCCTTTGCGGCTTCAACCTGCAACTCCGCTTCAGAGCCTTTATCATCCACGAAAAGTATATTTTTGGTGGTTTCCATGATGATGAATCCGTCCTTGTCCTCGAAACGCACTTCTGTTCTGAACTGGGCGGTTTGGACTATGTCTGCGATATCCGAAGAATCCTCGACGATTTCCGATTCCGCTTCTCCCATTTCCTCGTCGCCGGAATCGGCTCCGCCACCGGCGCTTTCCTCATCTTCCTTTCCCTCTTCTTCCCACCCCCTGGCCCTGTCCCCAGCTCCCCAAGAAAATCATCAGACATGGAGTTGGCGAGGGAGCCGTCGTCGAACTCATCCACCGCACCTGTGGAGCGAGTTTTCTCTCCCCTGGCTTCTTTCTCTTCGTCCTTCAAGTCGGAGCTGGAGCGAATGAGGTTGTCGGTGAACTGACGAAGAGTGCGGTTGATCTGAAGAAAGATCTGATCCATGACAACTCCATTATACCAGACCCCCCCTTTGCTTGACAACAGAGGGGAAATAAAATAAAATGAAAGGTGTCTCTCCTGTCATACATCATAGAATCTGAAAGGAAGACTCCCATCGCGGCGAAGGTGGATGTTGTGGTAGCCGGGGGGGGGCCTGCCGGCGTCGTTGCTGCCGTTGCCGCAGCCAGAAACGGAGCCGACACCATCCTGATGGAACGATACGGCTTTCTCGGGGGGGCTTCAACAGCTTCCCTGGTGGGACCTACTCTGACCTTTCACAACAAGAAAGGACAGGTCATTGTAAGAGGGAGGAAATTGTGGACGATTTGACCGCATTGGGAGGGGGGATGGGACATGTTCGCGATACTGTCGGTGTGGCTTACTCCATTACTCCAGTCAATCCTGAAGTCCTCAAGGTGGTTCTTGATCGCAAGGTTCTCTCCTCAGGCGCGGCTCTCTGGCTTCACACGTTTCTGAGCTCTGTCTCCAGTGATTCCAATCGCGTTGAGGCGGTCATTGTGGAAGGCAAATCCGGGCGGCAGGCGATTTGTGCGAAGATTTTTGTGGATGCCACAGGAGATGGGGATTTGTCGAGCTGGGCAGGGGCGACCTTTGAGAAAGGAAGAAGTCCGGACGGGAAGGCACAACCTATGACTTTGATATTCAGAATGGCGCCCGTGAATCTGGAGAAAGTGATTTCCTATATGGAGGAGCATAAGGAAGAATTTCACCATGAGACTCTTTTCGGGGAGCTTCGGACACACCCCATCCTCGGGGTCTCCGGCTTCTCTTCATTGTTCCAGAAGGCTCAGAGAGAAGAGGGCCTTCCGATCCAGAGGGATCGTCTGCTCTTCTTTTCTTCCATGCGCAGGGATGAGGTCATCATCAATACAACACGTGTTCTCGGTTTCGATGGGACTCAGACATCCGACCTCACGAGAGCGGAGGTGGAGGGCAGAGCCCAGATGCTGGCCCTGGCGGATTTTTTGCGCTTTCGAATCCCGGGCTTTGAGAACAGCTTCATCACTGCTTCCGCCACTCAAATCGGTGTGAGAGAAACCAGGCGCATCATTGGAGACTATGTACTGACAGCGGAAGATGTCATGACGGGTCGAAAATTCCACGACGGCATCGCCTTTGGCGGCTTTGCCATAGATATTCATGACCCTGCGGGGAAAGGAGTCACTTGCACGGACCCCACAGCCGAATATCATATTCCTTACAGGTGCCTGCTTCCAATAGGGCTCGGAAACGTCCTCACCGCAGGTCGCTGTATTTCAGCAACCCATGAGGCCTTTGCCTCATCAAGGGTTCAGGCGACGTGCATGGCGGTGGGCCAGGCCGCCGGAACCGCCGCCGCCCTTGCCGCCAGGAAGGGAATCAAGCCCAGGGAGCTTGATTCGGGCGAGTTGCGCCGGATTCTGGCACAGCAGGGGGCCCTGGTTTGAAACTCATTTTTTTTCTCTTTCTTCTGTCAGCTTTTGCCGTAAGTGCAATGGCGATTGAGCAATTCCCTGAAATCTCCATTAAGGTGACCGGAAAAAAAGTGTCCGGCGAATTTCTGAGGGAATGCATCGGGGAGGAGATTCTTGCCTTATCCCGCCGTTATCCCGGCTTCACGGCAGGGCTGGATATCCCGCTTCCCTCCTTGAATGCAGGGGAATCCCTGAACCTTCCCATTTCAGCCGGCTATCGGGGAGAAGACGCGATGAAAGAGGTGTCCCTTCTCTTCCGGGTCAAGCATGAGAGATTTCTTCCTCCTGAAACGACTTTTCATCTGTTCAGCGACCATCCTGAGATGCTTTCGGGGGACGGAAGGCTTCTTTCTGCAGGCTTGATCTTCGGAAGGCCGGTAACGCTCCAGTACTATCATGGAAACCGGAAAGACTCGTCCGCATCGAGGACCATCTACCTGCAAGTTCACAACCCGGGACCCAAGCCGGCAGCCCTGCAAATTATCAAGGCCAGGGCCGGCCCCTCTCCTTATGAAATGAAGGTCGGTCATCAATTGAATGTGAGTTTCCTAAGGAGATTTGCCGATAACCAGGGGGTCATCATCGAGATTCCTGCCGGTTCCGACAGAATCGTCGCAACCCATGAGATCCCACCCGGCCAGGTGGCCAGCGGCCTCATCCTCATGCACCTCATCCGCGGGTCGCCGCAAGATCTCACACTGTTTGTACGGTCCGACGGCGAAACGACCCCTCCCGCATCCGTCCTTTCCGATGAGAAAGATATGCACGCTCGCGGCATTTATGACATCCCGACAATCCGACGAACGATCCCTTTCAGGGGAATCCAGGAGTTGACGATCCCCATAGGCGATCGCCCTCTGCGCAATCTTTTTCCAGGACAGCCGCTGAAAGGAGATTACGGCGTCCTCTACGACCTCGTTCTCCTTCTCCACAACCCCAGGCCCAGGCCGCTAAGACTTGATTTCCTGTTTTGTCCGCGAGGGGGCGCCGCTACAGGTACCTTCCTCTTCGGTGATGAGCTGGTGGAACTGGGTGTGGTGAAAGCTTATCAGGTCGCCAGAATCGGCCACATGGAGCTTCCGCCCGGCGGCAAGACCCAATTGCGGATCCGAACCATCCCTGAGGGGGGTTCCAGCTATCCCGTGTGGCTGATCGTAAGGGGAGAGATCGTGAACAGTGAGCCCACAGGAGATACAAGATGAGGATCGCCCACTATGCGTTGCTTCTGGCAATCCCATCGGGAGCGCTTCTCCTCTGGGGGTTTCCAGGCATAAGCGTTCATGAAGGAAACTGGACTTCCCTGGGCTTCTTTGCGATCATGCTTCTTATTGTAGAGTTGTCATCGGTGACCCTGCCTCGCGTCGGCGGCTTGAGCCTGGCTTTGGCGCCGATGCTAGCTCTCCTGGCACAGGTGGAGCCCAGAACCGCTCTTCTCATTGCAGCCGCGGCCATTCTACTTCGGGAGATCACCGCCGGTCGTGAGGACACATGGGGGAGACTCATCAGCTTCTGTCATTCCTTCCTAGCCCTGGGCGCCGGAGCTCTTGTTTACGCCTTGATGCAGAAACCGGCGCCCGTTCTGGCTGCCCTGGTTGCCGTTCTGATCTACTTCTTTTTGGACATGGTTGTCTCCACAATCTCTATCGGCTTTTTCCATGACCCCGACGGACAGAAGAGCTGGTATGAGACCAGACAGAAAGGGATATGGCTTCATCTGGCCTCCGCCCCTGTGGGATACCTCATGGGTCTGGCCTCCCTGACCTCGCCCTGGACCGTCCTGCCTGACTGCATACTGGTGCTTGCTCTGGTCGCTTCCCTGAAGACACAAATGGCGAAACCCCAGCAGACACGGGAATCATCCAAGACCGAGGCCCTTGAGCGACTCCGAAAGCAGGTGGAGGAAAGCCAGGAATATGCCCAGAAATTCGAGCACATTTCCAAGCAGCTCAAGAAGCGGGTGGATGAGTTGTCCGTTCTCGTCGAGATCGGGCAGAAACTCGGAACTAATCTGAGCCTCGAAAACGTATTCAGAGTTGTTCTGGATATTCTACAGAAGCTGTTCCGCTACCAGAGCTGCGTCATTTTCTCTCTGGAGCGCCTGGGGGAAGAGCGGCAACTAAGTCCACTCAGGTGTCATACCCCATACAGCGAATACGTCAAATCCCTTGCACTGGCAGTGGGCGAGACGCTGGTAGGGAAAGTGGCGGAGAGCAAAGCACCGATTCTCCTGTCCGAGAAGACGGGTAACTGGGAATTGCGACTCCTTGAATATGAGAAAACTCAAATGGCCGCGCCGATGATCGTTGAGGACAAGTTGAAGGGAGTCATCTACATCGGTCACGAGAAGCCCAGGTTCTATACGAAGGACGACCTGCACCTGATGCAGCTTCTGGCGTATCAGGCAGCCACCCTGTTCGTGTATGCCGAGTCCTATGAGTCCACAGTGTCCCTGGCCAAGACGGACGGCCTGACAGGACTCTACACTCACCGTTCTTTCCAGGAACGGCTGACTGAGGAGGTCAAGAGGGCGGAGCGATATCGGTTGCCTCTGGCCTTGATCATGCTGGACACCGATCACTTCAAGACTTATAACGACACATACGGCCATCCCCAGGGGGACGAGCTCATCAAAGAGGTGAGCCAGCTCCTTCTGAGCTACACCCGAGAAACGGATGTAGTCTGCCGCTATGGAGGGGATGAATTCGCCATAATCCTTCTGGAAAGCCACAAAGACAGTGCCGCAAACACGGCAGAGCGCATCAGGCAGGCTTTCGAGCTGCGGCTGAATACGGAAGGGAAAGTAAAGGTCACCGCAAGCATCGGGGTCTCCGGTTATCCGGAAGATGCGGAAGACAAGGCTGAGCTGATCCGTATGGCTGACAGGGCATTATACTGCTCGAAAGACATGGGACGAAACCGCGTCACTCTGGCTTCCAGAACGATTAACAAGGAAGGGGAGCGACTTCCCAAGGCCCAGGACATGGGTCGAAGATAGAGCATCTTGTGGATAACCCTGTGGAAAAAGGCCGAAACTTGTGGAAAATTGCGAGTGCCTGCGGAATTCCTCGGAAAAAATCTATTTAATCCGATCCAGAACAAAACCACCCAAATCGGTCAAAGCCGAGCGTATTGTCGTATCAGGGAAGGATGAAAGGATCTCCACAGCCTGATCACAGTATTGCCGTGCCATATCCAGCGAATGACGGATCCCTCCAAGGCGATGAACTGCCTCTGTCACCTTCTTGAGCTCCACTTTCGGTGATCCGTTCCCCTCGACGAAAGAGACCAACAGCTCGCGGTCGCCGTTTTTCGCATGGGCCATGCTGTACAGGTAAGGAAGTGTCATTCTTCCGCACTGCAGATCATTGGTTGTCGGTTTACCGAGTGTTTCCGCCATTCCGGTGTAATCCAGAATATCATCCACCAGTTGGAAGGCGATGCCAAGCAGGCGCCCGTACTCCGACAGTTTCTTTACCGGTGCAGGAGAAGCCCCTGCCACCTGAGCGCCTATGAGGCAACAGGATTCAAAAAAGACCGCCGTCTTCTTCTCGATGATGGTGAGGTAGTTGGAGATGGATAGATCTGTGTTAAAGCGGTTCTGGTGCTGAATGATCTCTCCGGAGACCATGGCCTTCAAGGTATCTGCAAAAAGAGGCACATATTGGTGATCCACCCTGGCCGTGTGGGCGAACGCCTGGCAGACCATATAATCACCCATCAGGAGTGCTACTCCATCACCCCAGATGGAGTTCATGGTCTTCTTTCCTCTTCTTACACCTGTCTGATCCAGAATGTCGTCATGGATGAGTGTGGCTTCATGAATGATTTCTGCGGCGGCAGCAAGATCCATCGCCTTGTCGGGAATCTCTCCGAAGAGTCTAGCGCAAAGGAGAAGGAGAGAAGCTCGGATCCTTTTGCCTGAGCCCTCCTCCGGTGAGCCGAAGATCGCCTTGAGCATGTGGTCATCTATGTCGGTGATCTGCTTGATTCGGCGGGAAACTCGCTCCAACTCCGAATGTATGAGGAGTTCGTACCTTTCCTGCAACAGAAACCTCCTTATGACGAACTGGTGTGCTTGTTCGACACAGATTTCCCCTCTCCTTCATAAGGAATTCACCACTGGCGAAGAATTCGGGTGCATGCGGATCTGAAGGAAAAAGCGGGCGCAAGTAGAAAAAAAGGCTGAGAGCCAAAGGAGCGCAAAGAGTGGCAAAAAAAGAATCCTCAGTCAGCCTCAAGGCACCCGCCGCCGCCGTTTCACAAGGGACGGCCAAATCCATGGGGGAAAAACTATGGGACTTTTTCAGCTCAGTAAAGATGGCCATTGTGCTGCTGGTCATTTTTGCTGTTTTGTGCATAATCGGGAGCGTGATCCCCCAAAACGAGACCCCTGCGAGCTATGGGCAGAACTACTCACTCTTGAAGATTTTGGGCCTTGTGGATATCTACCATACATGGTGGTTTGAGATCCTCCTGGCTTTGATCAGTCTGAACCTTATTCTGTCCAATTGCAACAGGGCAGAGCGAATCATCCAGTCCTTCTACCGGCCGGAGATTTCCCGCCCACCCGGTTATTTCAAGAATCATGAGAAAAAAGTCGCATGGCAGGTCCCTGGAGATTCCGCGACTGCGAAAGAGAAGATCCTGGCGGTCTTGAACAAGCTCGGGTACCATTGTCTTGTTGGTGAGCCCTCTTCGGGCTTCCTGAGCTATTATGCGGAGAAGTACAGAATTGGGAACTGGGGCTCTTTTGTGGCCCATCTGGGTATCTTGATCGTTTTTATGGGCGCCCTTTATGGAAATTTTCCCGGAGTGGCTCTTCGAAAGCAGATGGCCGTTGCAGAAGGGGAAAGCTTCCACGCTCCTCTCGGGAATTTCGACATTCATTTGCGAAAATTCACGGTGAAATGCGATGAAATGCGGAACATCACATTGTTCCAAAGTGATGTGGATGTATTGGAAGAGGGAAAGAAAGTTCTGTCAAAAGAGATCAAGGTGAATCATCCCCTGGCATACAAGGATCTGGTCTTTTACCAGTCTGACTGGGGATTGGCAGGCATTGTGGTTCAGGTGACGGATCCCAAAGGGAAAAAGGAGGAGCATTACCTCCCACTAACCGGCGGGCAGTTGCCGGAGCCCAGTTTCTTCGCGCTTCAACCGGCGGGCTGGCTTGTTCTGCTTCAGGAATTTGCGCCCGATCTTGTGGTCACTTCCAAGGGAGAGGCGATGAATGCGAGCAACATCCCCTTGAACCCTGCCGCTCAGCTTTTCGTAAGCGAATCAAAGACATACCCAAATACAGTGGATTTCAGGTCAAGAAGGATCCTGGAGTACCCATCGTGTACCTGGGTTTCTTCATCCTCACCGTCGGCGCATTCCTTTCCCTGTATGTGTCTCACCGATTGCTCAGAATCGGGGTCCAGGAGCTTTCGGGAAAACTGGAGATCACCTTCGTGCCGGTTCGGATAGACAGGGAACAAACATATGATACGGAAATCGAGAAGCTCAAGGCGGCTCTGGCCGCATCTTCTTGAGACCGTTAGGGGGATTCGAATTTATGGGAACATTGCTCATCTCCACTGAGGCGGGGTACATCTTAAGCTTCTTTGCATACTTTATCGCCACACTACTGCGAAAAAGGCAAATCGCAATTTTCGGCGCGATCCTGCTGATTGCCGCCGTAGGGTCCCAAATCGCCTATCTCGCGCACGGTGAAATGAGACACCTTCTTTTGTCCATTTCGGTGATGTATGTTCTGGCCTTTCTTTCCTATATGCTCTATTTGATCCTCAAGAACAAGGATGTTGGAGTCCTGGGAACCGCGTCGCTCAGCATCGGTTCCGCCTTTCTCGTGACATACCTTGCGGCGATGTGGATCACTCTCGGCAGGCCGCCGTGGGGCGGTATCTACGAGTTCTATCCCTGTTTCGCCCTCAGCATGGCTGTGGTCTACCTGGTAATGGAACAGCGCATGAAAAGCAGGGCTCTGGGGTTTATCATCACCCCATTTGCCGGTCTTTTCGTCATCTGGTTCTATGGAATGAATTACGCCTACGGCCCGCTGATGCCCGCCCTTCAGAGCTACTGGATGATCCTCCATGTGGCCGTGGCCATCATCGCCTACGGGATGTTCGCCATAGCCTTTTGTTTCGGAGTGATCTATCTGATCAAAGAGCGCCTTCTCCTCAAGGAGTTCAAGGGGTTCTTCGTCACAGAGCTGCCTGATCTGCCCGCACTGGATAAATTGACCTACATCACGATCATGGCAGGACTCCCTTTCCAGGCACTCCTCTTGATTCTCGGCGCAGTTTGGGCCGAGGAGGCATGGGGCACCTATTGGGGATGGGACCCCAAGGAGGTCTGGTCCCTGATCACTTTCGTCATTTACATGATTTTCGCCCACGGGCGATTCAGTTGGGGAAAGAATATCAAGAAACTCATGATCCACGGGGCTGTATGGGGATTTGTGGCCGTATTGTTTACCCTTCTCGGCGTGACTTATCTCCTGCCCGGCCTTCATAGCTATAAATGATGTTTCACCACAGAGTCACAGAGGGCATAGAGAAGGCAGGAATTGGCCTGCCATTCTCAGCGTCTCTGGGGCCGAACATTTATGGAGGGCTGAGTATTGAAAAATAGAGAATCTACAGCAGCGGTGTTCATTGCAGAGGCAGGCCCGGGTTTACCGGGCCTCTTGACTATGCGAACCTGGGAGCTCCTCGGCCAGGTGGATACCATCGTGTGCTTCGGCCCTCCGAACGCCCGACTCCTGGCGACTGTGACCCCTTCGGCGAAATTCGTGTCCGTGGAGGAGAATGATCCCTCCCTGGCCTCGTTGTGCCGAATCCTTCAGGAGAAAACCCGAAAAGGTGAAAGAATTCTCGTCATCAAGCAGGATCGTTTCTGTTTCTCAAGGGAGTTCTTTCAGACCCTCGATACCCTGAAGCGGGCCGGAGTTGAGTTTGAGTTCATTCCGGGCGTGCAGCCGGAGGCTGCCATACCTGCGCTTGCCGGAATTCCCCTGGGACGGACCGCCCCCCGGGCGCCAATGCTCCTCGCGGCGGATTCCTCGTCCGCATCTGTTCTCAGAGAACTTATAAAGAACGGAGGCACGGCAGTTTTCGATTCCCTCGGCAGGAAGCCGGCGGGTCGGATCAGGGAGCTCCTTGACGGCGGTCTGCCCGATTCCATTCCTGCGGCTGTGGTTCTGGACGGTGCTCTTTTCTCGCAGAGGACCCTCGCCGCTCCTCTCGGCGCCCTTGAGGGAAAGCTTATGGCCATCGGGGATTTCACAACATGCACCCTGATTGTCGGTGATGAAGCAAGAGTCTGGGAACCATTGGCCTGGTTCGACAAGCGGCCCCTCTTCGGCCTCAGGGTCCTGGTGACCCGATCCAGGGATCAGGCCCGCCCTTTTGTGAAAAAACTTGAGGATTTGGGCGCTGAGGTCGTTCTGTTTCCGACGATCAAGATCGTCCCCCCCGAGTCCTTTGCCGGCCTGGACAGGGCCATCGGCAACCTCTCCCGCTTCTCGTGGATCATTTTCACCAGCGTCAACGGTGTGCAGGCTTTTTGTGACCGCATGACGGCGGCAGGTCTCGATTGGCGTGCCATCAAGGAAGCAAGACTCTGCGCCATCGGTCCCAAGACGGCCCAGGCATTGCGGGCGTACGGGCTTCAGGTGGATCTGGTTCCGGAGATCTACCAGGCAGAGGGCATCCTGGAGGCTTTTGCGAAGGAGAATGTCAGAGGACTCCAAGTGCTTCTTGCGAGAGCCCAGGAGGCTCGCCCTGATCTCGTACAGGTATTGCGTCAGAGAGGCGTCTATGTGGACGAGGTGGTTGCTTACAGGACCGTGCCGGATAAGGAGAACGCCCGGGAGATCCTTCAAATGCTCAAAGAAAGCAAGATTCACATACTGACCTTTACCAGCTCCTCCACTGTCATGAATTTTGCGAAAGCTATGGGGGACGCATTCCCTGAATGCGTGGGAAATGCGGAAGTGGTCTGCATCGGCCCGGTCACTGCCCAGACGGCACGCGATCTTGGACTGTCCGTTCAGCTTGTGCCGGACAGTTTCACCACAGATTCCATGATTGACGTGCTCATCAGGAACTACCCGAGATCCCGCACCGAAAGGAGAACCACTCATGTCCACTGAGACCGAAAAAAGGGCTCTGTCTTCAGAGTTGCTCTTCGCCGAGGCCCAGAAGGTCATCCCGGGTGGTGTCAACTCACCTGTCCGCGCCTTCAAGGGGGTAGGGGGGACGCCTGTATTCATCAGTCGGGGAGAGGGCGCCAGAGTGTGGGATACGGAGGGCAAAGTATATATTGATTATCTCGGATCATGGGGCCCTCTGATCCTTGGGCACGCCCATCCGGCCGTCGTGGAGGCAATTACGCTTGCAGCCTCTCAGGGTACGACCTTCGGCGCTGCCACCGAGCGCGAGGTGAGGATGGCTCGCAAAATCACGGAGGCTGTCCCATCCATGGAGAAAGTGAGGCTTGTCTCTTCAGGCACGGAGGCCACGATGACAGCCTTGAGGCTGGCCCGCGCCCATACGGGGAGAAGCCGTTTCGTGAAATTCGAGGGCTGTTACCATGGTCATGCCGACCCCTTTCTTGTAAAGGCCGGTTCCGGGCTCCTCACCCAGGGGATATCCGACAGCGCGGGCGTGCCTGCGTCTGTAGCTGAGCTGACCATCCCTTTGCCATACAATGACCTCGATGGGGTCAAGGAGGCTTTCAGGAAGTACCCGAACGAGATCGCCGCCGTCTTCGTGGAGCCCGTGGCAGCCAATATGGGGGTCGTGCCTCCGAATGACGGATTCCTGTCAGGGCTGCGTGAGATTACTAAGACCCATGACGCCCTCCTCATTTTCGATGAGGTTATCACAGGGTTTCGCGTCGGCTACGGGGGCGCCCAGTCGCTTTTTAACATCGTCCCTGATCTTACTTGTCTGGGGAAGATCATCGGTGGCGGGCTTCCGGTAGGCGCTGTCGGAGGACGGGCGGACATCATGAATCGCCTTGCACCACTCGGAGATGTCTATCAGGCAGGGACCCTTTCCGGAAACCCTCTGGCTGTGGCCGCAGGACTCCGCACTCTGGAGGTTCTCCAGGCCGAGAACCCTTATCCCAGGCTCGAAAAGGAAGCGGATTTCCTTTGCACACAGTTGACTGCGGCCGCCCGCAAGTCGGGGATACCGGTGGCCTGCAACAGAGCGGCCAGTATGTGGACACTTTTCTTCACGGCTGGAGTTGCAGTTCGAAGTTACCGCGATGTCCAGCAGGCAGATCGAACCGGCTACTCCCGTTTCTTCCACGGCATGCTGAAACAGGGAATATATCTGGCGCCTTCCGCGTTCGAAGCGGCCTTCCTCAGCACCGCCCATACGCACGCGGACACGGAGCTTACCATCAAAGCGGCCACGAAGGTCTTTGAGGAACTATGCGCATCATGAGACCATTTTTTGCGATTCTGCAGGTACTGGGGCGCAAGTGGAGCGAGCTCCTCGGCCGAAAGGCTCTACATGAGCCGGTCGCTGGCGTAGAGGCGCCGATCTCAGCCCGTGAAACGGTTCTGATGGAAGGGGTGGGGGATTACATTCGAAAAGAGCGCCAGGACAGGGCAGTAAGGCTTCTGGAGCAGGCAGGAGAGGCTTTGGAAGCAGGGAATTCCGACAAGGGAATCTCCTTGATGGAACAGGCGGCGAAGGCGTTTGAAGAGCTCAATCTCCTTGGCTGGGCCGCGGAATGTTACGAAAGAGCCTATTGGACAGACCCCAAACGCACGGACCTGCTCCGTCTTCTCAATGATTTATACGGCAAGGAGGTCAAGTTGCGCCATGCCACGGTTGTGGAGATCTATAAAAAAATTTACAATCTCTCAGCCTGAGCACTTGACTTTCTTGGATGGTCTGGATTATAATAAGAAAGCTGCCCGAGATCCCGGGCAGCATGGTCCTCTAACCGTGGGGTTGTAGCTCAGTTGGGAGAGCGTCTGCTCGGCATGCAGAAGGTCAGGGGTTCGAATCCCCTCAGCTCCACCAGATTTGATAAGGGATTGCGGGTTTTTCGAAACCCGCAATTTTTTGTTTTTGTCCCATTTTTTTTCAAACAAGCCGTTCAACAGAGGACCGAAGGAGGCCGCGAAAAATTAACAGATCGTTCACTCTTCGGCAATGATCGCAATGCGGACGTGAGGCGACCGTTGAATCCTCCGGCTAACATGAGGTCGAGAGTTATGCGTGAGGAGGATTCCAATGGAATGTTGCAAGAGCCTTACATCATCCGGACTGAACCCCGGTAACAGATGTACGCTCTCCTTGCTGTGCTTACGCAACTCTTGCAGCAACTGGCGCCGCAGGCCGGCGCTTCCGGCGTTGGGGGCCAGGGGCAGGCATACAATACTAATAACTCTGGACCAACTGGGCCGCTCTCGAAGAACACAGCCGTGCCTTCAAAGAACGGTTTCGCGGAGGCCTTGCTGAGAAAAATAGGCGCCCCGGTGACTCCGGAAAATCTCAAATTCCTCGATGCCTGGCAGAAAGCAGAAGGGGGTAGCGCAGACAATCCTTTCAATACCACGCAGGATGCCCCGGGCGCCACCAGATTCAACAGCGTCGGCGTGAAGCGGTATCCATCGGTAGAGGTAGGTCTTGATGCCACAGTTAAGACGTTGACGAACGGGCGATATGGTCCCATCCTCGCGGCCCTGCGCCAGGGGAACAGCGCACAGGAGGCGGCTCGGGCACTGGCCGCCTCCCCGTGGGGCACGGGTGGTCTCGTTCAAAAGATCCTCGCTTGATTTTCATCCAATGTCACAGACATGCGCAGGGCCGCGCTCCGCAGAGGGCGCGGCCCTAGCTCCACCGATCCATCTGAGCCCCCGGCAAAGACGTAAGGCGCGACGCATACTTGCCATAGGCAAGAGCCGCCGTGTGCCGCCCTGCGCCATATTCATAACGATCCCTTGTGGTGATCTCAGTCCTGCCGCCCACCGCAATCGTTTCTCCCGCTTCCGCCGAGTATCTGTAGAAAATGCTGACAGCGATGTTCACAATTGTCTTTCCTTCTCTGATGGCCTGAGCCACCTCCTGGGCGACGTGCTCTCCCTCATGAGCCCGCACCCAGTACTCGGCGGCGCCGGGGGTCAACCGGGCAGGGGCCTTGAAGGATACGGAGGAGTCGTCCGAGGCGTCTTGATAGGTGCGGGTTGCCTCTTCCGGAGCAGTACCGACGGGGGGAGATACTTCCTGGGGGTCTGCCTTTCTGTCCCGTGACTTCGTGACGGCAACCTTCGATGATTCCAGGGAAGCTATCGCTCTCCTGAACAGCCTTTCGGCTCCATCCAGATCTCCTCGAAAAGCAGCCTGCCGAGCCTGATTCAGGACGGCTGTTTCGGTGGATACGTTTCCACGGACGGACTTCTCCTGCGCAATGCGGACCTGAAGATAAGCGAGTTTTCCCGCCATCTCGTCCCTGGCCCCGGGGGACGGCCTTCCAGAATAGGAAAAAAAGCCGTTTGGATTGAGACTTTCGATCCTCATCCATCCATCTCCTCACACCCCTTGAATCATGATAGCAGAAAAGCGCCCCCATTGCAATTGCCGGTGAGGGGGAAGGAAGTCCGGCCTTTCCCTGGAAATTACTTCCACGATGAAGCATAGATTGACCCTTCCTTTGATTGAACTCTTCGGGAGCCTCTTGCGTCTCAGTTGCATAAACATGAAACCAAAATCGGTCTTCGCAGCACTCGTCGTCATTGCGCTGTGGCTTTCTGCATCGGTTCTCGGCATGCCGGAGGCCCCTGTCCTGCCTCCCCGTCCTCTGACTTTGTCTGAGGCAATCCGCATCGCCCTGGAACGGCACCCGACGATCATCTCTGCTCAAAAAGCATACGAGGCTTCCCTGGCACGAATTGACGAGACTGGAACCCCTTTGAATCCAAAGGTCAACTCAGATGCGGGATACTCGCAAAGAGGTGGGTCCTCAACCACTTCCTCGACCTCCTGGAGCGCCCAGACGACACTGAGACAGACTCTGACCGATTTCGGCAAAACGGCGGCCTCTGTACGAAGAAGCTCTGCACTGGCGGAGTCCTTTCGAGAAGCCGAGGTGCTGGCCCGGCAAGCGGTCATACTGAAAGTGGCGGAGGCTTTCTATGGCGTGCTGCAGACCAGGGAATTGGTGGATGTCGCCGTGAGTGCGGTAACTCAGCAGGAAAGGCATTTGCACCAGGCGGAAGAGTTCTTTCGTGTCGGCACGAGGGCCCGTATTGAGGTGACAAAGGCACAGGTGGATCTTTCCAGAGCGAAGCTGGATCAGGTCAAGGCAGAGAACCAGCTTCGGCAAAGAAAAGTGGACCTTGGCGTCGCCATGGGACTCCGATCGGAGGACTCGGGAGAGCCTGTGCGCGGGCAGGACAAGGAAGGAGAAAAAGCCGCCCCTGCTCTTTCCCAGGCCTTGGAAACCGCCTTCTCATCCCGCCCAGAGATCCTTGAAAGCAAGGCAAGGCTGGAGGCAGCAAAAGGCGGACTCCAGGTGGCCGAATCCGGTCTTCTACCGGCCCTTTCAGGAGTTGCGGGTTATGGGTGGGATGAGTCGGTTTTTGTCCCCCGGGCGAACAGTTGGCAATTGGGAATGACCCTTTCCATTCCCGTTTTCGACGGCAATCTGACGCGCCATCAAATCAGGGAGAACAGGGCTCTTGTGGAGCAGGCGCAGGCTGATTTGGAAAATCAACATCTTCTGGTGCGTCAGGACGTGGAACAACAGATGCTGGCCTACAAAGAAGCCCTGGAAAGACTCAAAGTGGCTACGGAAGCCGAGAGACAGGCATTGGAGAACTTCGATCTGGCCAAAAGGCGCTATGAAGTGGGAGTGGGCTCTTCCCTCGAATTTACCGATGCACAGGTTGCCCTTTCCCGAGCTCAAAGTGATGCCATTCAGGCTTTTTATGACAGCAAGACCGCCTACTCGAGGCTGGAGAAATCCATGGGGGTATTGGGCCAGTGAGATACATCAAGAACAGCAAGGTATGGATCGCCGCGATCATTCTCATCATCGGCGGCGCGGTGCTTGTCGTAAACGGCCGGAAAAAGGCCCTACCCGGATATGTGACGGTTCCGGCAGTGCGGGGAGATTTGGAGGCTTCGGTATCGGCCACGGGAACCGTGAATCCCGTGAAAACGGTTCAGGTGGGGTCACAGGTGTCCGGCCGCATCGTTGAAATACGGGTGGATTACAATGGCCGCGTGAAGAGGGGAGACCTCATAGCTCGAATAGATCCTACCCTCTTTCAGGCTCAAGTGGCTCAGCAGGAGGCTTCCCACGCGAGTTCGAATGCTTCGGTCTCCAATAACCTGGCTCAGGTGGAAAACGCCCGGGCGACCCTTCTCGCCCAGGAGGCTGCCCTGCGGGAATCCAAAGCCGACCTGGACTCGGCCCGCAGCTCCATACGAACAGCCGAAGCGACTCTGGCCAAAGCCCAAAGCACGTTTTCGAATTCACAGCGAACATACCGCCGAATGGCGGAGCTGGTAAAAGAGAATCTGGTAAGCCAGAGCGAAAGGGATACGGCGCAAACGGATATGAATACGGCAAAAGCAACAGTAGAAAGCGCTTCTGCCGATCTTTCAGGCGGGAGAGCCAGACGGGAGGCCGCCCAGGCAAGGTATCTTCAGGCTGAGGCACAGGTGGAAGGGGCAAAGGCCAGGTTGCGCTCGGCCCAGGCCCAACTGGAAGGCGCCCGGGCTCAGCTTCGACAATCCACGGCGTCTATGGATCTGGCATGGGCGAATCTCAATTATACTCGTATTCTGGCGCCTGTTGACGGTATCGTCATTTCGCGCAATGTAGATGTAGGACAAACAGTGGCAGCAAGCTTTCAGGCCCCCGTTCTTTTCCAAATCGCCGAAGATCTGAGCAAAATGGAAATAGCCAGCCACATAGATGAGGCGGACATCGGACGCATAAAGGAAGGACAGGAGGTCCACTTCACAGTAGACGCCTTTCCGGCGGAGACTTTTTCCGGTGTGGTAACCCAGGTCAGAAACAATCCGGTCACCCTGCAGAATGTGGTGACTTATGATGCCATCATCCGTGCCCGGAATCCCAGAGGGAAACTGCGCCCCGGCATGACGGCCAATGTCTCCATTCTGGTGGCTTCGCGCAAGAACGTGCTGAAGATCCCCAATGCGGCACTCCGTTTTCGTCCCCCTGACGGGGATCGCGAAAAGAACGAATCAGACAAGAACGGCAGGAAAGACTGGAAGAACCGGAAGAACAGGACCGGCCGGAGAAGAACGCCTGCAGACAAAGGCGATGTCTGGATTCTTGGAAGAAACGGCAAAATAGAAAGGATTTCCCTTACCCTGGGCATTTCGGATGGCTATGAAACAGAGGTCTTGTCAGGACCTCTGAAAGAGGGCCAGGAAGTGGTGACCGAGACGAAGGAGCCCGGGACAAAAGGGAAAAAGGATCAAAAGCGCAGATTCAGGATGAGTGCGGGGTGAGCGAGATTCTCCTTCAGGTAGAAAAGTTGAGCAAGACGTACCTTGTGGGAGATATCAAAATTCCCGCATTGCGCGGCGTCAACCTGGACATCGCTCGCGGTGAGTTTGCGGCCATTATGGGTGCGTCGGGATCGGGAAAATCCACCTTCATGAATCTTCTGGGCTGCCTTGATCGCCCCACGTCCGGAAAGTATCTCCTCTCAGGCAGGGACGTCTCCTCTCTGTCAAAGTCTGAATTGGCGGAAATCCGCAATCGTCAGATCGGTTTTGTCTTTCAACAGTTCAATCTCCTTCCCAGGACCACGGCTCTTGAGAACGTGGAGCTGCCGCTCCAATACGCAGGCATGCGATCCAAAGAGCGCGCGAAGAAGGCTGGACAACAACTTGCGGCCGTGGGTCTCTCCGGGAGGGAACACCATGTCCCCAGCCAGTTGTCCGGCGGCCAGCAACAGCGCGTGGCCATCGCCCGCGCCCTTGTAAATGATCCTTCACTGATTCTTGCCGACGAGCCTAGCGGAAATCTTGACAGCAGAAGCTCCCTTGAGATCATGGAAATTCTGCAGAAACTGAATCGGGAGCGGCATATAACGATCGTCCTGGTTACTCACGAAACGGACATCTCCCAGTTCGCAGATCGTATCGTTTACTTCAAGGACGGACGGATCAGCCAGATCTCCTCGGTTACGGAACCTAGAAATGCATCGCAGGAAATCGCTCTCCTTCCCATTGAGGAGGAGCCGTGAACCTGCAGGTGATTCTGCGAATCGCACTTCGGGCGATCTTTCGCAACAAGTTCCGCTCCATTCTTACCATGCTCGGAATCATAATCGGGGTCGGCTCTGTGGTGGCGATGGTATCCATCGGACAGGGGGCCAGATCGGCGATTACGGCGCAGATTGCCAGTCTGGGAACCCGAGTGCTCATGGTGACGCCGGGAAGCACCACTCAGGGCGGTATTCGGACCGGGGGAGGAAGCACCACCACACTCACTCCTGAAGACGCACGCGCCATAGCTCGCGAAGTGTCGGCCATCGAGGCGCTCTCCCCTTCTGTGAGAACAGTGGCGCAGGTCGTTTTCCAGAACCAGAACTGGTCTACCGCGGTCTACGGAGTAGGGTCGGAATTTGAGTTCATCAGGAATTGGCATACTGTCTCCGGTGTCTATTTCACCAGGGGCGACGTGGAGTCGGCATCAAAAGTATGCGTCCTGGGCAAGATCGTCGCCGACAATCTTTTCGGCAGTCTGGACCCGATCGGATACACCATCCGAATCAAGAGAATCCCCTTTACCGTGATCGGGGTCCTGGAGGAAAAAGGACAGGCAGCCATGGGGATGAGCGGCGATCAGGATGACACGATTCTGGTCCCTTACACAACCGCGCAGAAGAGGCTCATGGGGATCAGCCATTTGACGATGATCTTTACTTCGGCACGAGACGATCGGCTTGTGGATCAGGCGAAGGAGCAGATCGAGGCGCTCCTGCGCGAACGGCACCACATTCAGGAAGGGTCGGACGACGATTTCACCGTGAGAAGCCAGGCGGAGATCGCCCAGGCGGCACAGACAGCCACAGGTGTGATGATCATGTTTCTGGGAAGTGTTGCGGCCATTTCCCTCCTTGTGGGCGGGATCGGCATCATGAACATCATGCTTGTTTCCGTCACCGAGCGCACTCGGGAGATCGGAATCCGAATGGCCGTGGGCGCCCAGGAATCGGACATTCTCCTTCAATTCCTGGTTGAGGCGGTTCTTCTTTGCGTGGTCGGGGGTGGAATCGGGCTCCTCCTCGGTATGGGGGGATCTGTTATGGTTGGAAAACTGCTGAATTGGCCAACTGCCATCACCCCTGGGATTCTCCTTCTGGCTTTCGGCTTCTCCGCGGGAGTTGGAATTTTTTTCGGTTTTTATCCCGCCCGAAGGGCGTCCCGCCTGGATCCTATCGAGGCCCTCCGGTACGAGTAGAATGGCTGTATCGTCGAAGCAGAAGTTGACAAGACCGCTTCTTTCCGTTAATATAAGAGTATCCAACCGCTGATCGAGGTAAGAGTGTTCTGGTGGAAGAAGGCGCAGGAAGAATTCGAAGATGAGCCTGAATCGGAGGAGCAGGCCGCTGCCTGGGCCGACAGGAGGCAATTCTTTCGGCTGGGCGAGTTCCTGAAGCTTTCCTGCCGGACAAAACAAGGCACCTATGTGGGGATTCTGACTCGTGACCTGAGCGCAGGTGGGCTCAAGTTTCTTTGCAATACCCCTATTCATATAGGTTCCCGCCTCAGGGTGCGGCTGAAGCTGGATGAAGAATTTCCCCCCATGGATGTGGAAGGGGAGATTGTCTGGCTTCGCACCACAAAGGATCCAAGGGTCTTTGAGGGAGGGTTGCGTTTCACAGGCCTCGATGAAAAGCAGCAGGACCTCATCGTACGGTCCATCAACAGGAAACTGGTGCAAACGAGAAACAAGGGGCTTACGTAGACGGACCCTTCTCCTCAAGAAAGCGACAAAG
>JACPDT010000164.1:19976-38376 GCA_016183865.1 Armatimonadota bacterium
AGAGCTCGCAGGAATCCATCCACATCGGCCACGAAACCCAGGTTCAAGTAAGGACTTCTTGCCTGCAGTCTTTCCACTGTCCCGGAGTTCACGTCCACCGATACGATTCGAACCGAAGCGGGCAGGAGATTCGCGACGGCGATGGAATGCAGGGTCGTTCCCAGCATCAGAGCCGTTTTCACTCCCTGCACTTTTCTTCGCATGGCATCCTGTGCTTCCAGGCTGTCCGTGATGGTATCAGGAAGGGGACCATCGTCCCGAATGGACCCGGCAAGGACAAAATCCACCCGGTGCCTGATACAGGCGTGCATGACCCCGGAGGAAAGAGTGCCTGCCTCCACCGCGCCTGCGATGGAACCTGCCTTTCTGACGGTATTGATGGCCCTGAGATAGTTCTCGTGGCCGTATTCCAGGGGCACGCCGCGGTCCAGCAAGACTCCGGCGGCCGTTCCAAACAGGGATAACTCGATGTCGTGGGCAGCGAAGCCGTTTCCTGCGAAAAGAAGCTGAACAAGACCCATTCGAATCATGGATTCCAGATATTTCCCCGCCCCTGAATCTATGACTACCGGACCCGCCACCACAAGAATCCTACCTCCGGACTCTTTGATCTTCAGTAGCTCCCCTGCGATCTCGGAGATGGGAACGCTCCACCGGCACTACCTTGATTCCCTTTCGTCCACAGACTATGAGATTCCCTGCCTTCACCTGATGCAACGGCCTCGCTGTGGCCCGGCGATTGTCCGGCTCCACGGAAATTGCGCAATCCATCTCAACAGGCAGAACCGGTATCCATTCCGCCCGTACCCGCACATGAGTCTCCAGATTCGTGGTAACATAAAAGCCGTCAGGCAGGACCCCGTCTTCCCTGGCCTCCCGAACAGCGACCTCGTCGCGCTCAACCACACTTGCACCCATGTCGTGCAATTGGGAAAGGATGGATTCCAGAGCAGCCTCATCAGGGGCGCTCACAGTGATCCTCGCGAAGCTCGGCTCCTGCCGAACTTTGCCGATTTGAAGCTTCTCGACCTCGAAGTCGCCCTTTCCATCGAGAATCACGTCCATGGCATTGCTCAAGATATGGGAGTCAATCAAATGTCCGAACAAATCTACTGACCGAGAAACCATGGATTCGAACCCTCCTGCAACTGTGTGCATGAAATGTTCGATTCGATGAGGGAACTCTCCTACACATGCGGAAGGCTCCTCGACGCGCGACAAACTCCTGCACGTGCGGCGGCCCCAAGGACTTTTCGCGCAGGTGGTGTAATGAATCGTCTTATGAATTTCAATACAGGACAGATCTTTCTCAAGACTCATTCCCAACAGGAAGTGGCCACATTTCTTCAGCGCTACCTCGAAGAGCGTCGCTTCGAGACGGCAACCGCGGCTGACTTGAAAAGAAAGGACGATGAGCTTCGTCTTTTCTATGTTTCTCCTCCTCTCGACGGATGGGTCGAGATCTATGAGCTGCGCGACTATGAGCCTGACACCGATCTGGCCAAATATCTTTCTCATTCCCTGAAGTGTACGGCCGTGTGGGTCGTTTCCATTGAAGTGGATGACGCCTGGGGATATGTCCGTTATTCGAACGGCCAGGTTGTGGAGGAGGTGCTCAACCCGCCTGAGGCGTTCCAGAAGGGTTTTCACGGAGAGATGGAGGGAGTGGCGGATGTCCGCGAAAAGGTCATGTCCTTCCACAAGGAGCTGGGTGTTACCAACATCTGCCTGAGTTACAAGGAAATTGCAGAAGGCAAGGGAGTGGGGATCGAGAGTTTCTCCAGACTGGCTTTTGTCAGGAAGCCTAAAGAAGGGGAGGGGAAGGCCAGAGAAGCCTTCCTGAACGGGGAAATGTACTACAATGGAAGATTGTACGATCTGGCCGTTTCCGCTTTTCAGGAAGCCATTCAAATGGACCCCGGCTTCAACAAGGCACACCAGATGCTGGGCAATTGCTACCTGAACATGCGCAGAATCCCTGATGCCATTGCGTGCTTCAAAAAGGTTACGGAACGCGACCCTCACAATGCAACCGCCCTGGCTCTCCTGGGCAAAGCGTATCTGGACACAGGCTCTGTTGAAGAAGCTCTTGCGGAATTCCAGAAAGCCGCGGAGATGGACCCGGAGCACCCCATGGTGAAGCTGTACCTGAAGCAGGCGAAATCGAAAAAAAAGAAATGGTGGCGCCCGTTTTAGGCAACTGCGGGTCTATTTCTTCTTTTTCCCTTTTTTCCCGCTCGTTTTTTTCGTTTCCTCGGCAGCCGCCCTGGTTTTCCTGGCTTTGGGGGGAGGCTGGGGCGCCTCTTTCGGGGCTTCCTTGCCGACGACTTCGGCCTGGGCCTTCAGGATGGTCTCCCTGAGGGGTGAATCCTTGGGAGCGGCATTAAGGGCCTCTTTCAGGGCTTTGGCGGCCTGGTCGTTGTCTTTGGCTGCATGGTACAATGTATACAAATCGTAATAGACATGGGCTTTATCGTCATCGAATCGAAGGGCGCGTTTGAGGGCATCCACAGCGGACTCATGTTTTCCCGTTTGGGAGTATAGCGCGCCCAGCAGCCTGAGCACGCCCGGATGGGATTCGTCCCTTCTTGCAACCTCTTCGGCGGCTTCCAGACTTTCGGCGATATGTCCCAGTTGGAAGTGGGTCTTCGCCAGGGCTGCCGTGTACTCGATCTTTCCCGGAACGATTTTCAGGGCTTCCGAAATTCGTGGAAGGGCCTTTCGGGGGTCCCCATGCTCAAGATAGGCCACACCGAGTCGGAAGCTGAGCTCGGGCGTCTCGGGAAACTGCCGACAGGCATTTTCAAGGGTGGTTATGGCATCCTCCCAATGTCCTGCAACCCCTTGAGCCAGGGCCAGCTCTCCATAGCCTTCCATGAAGTCCGGATCAAGCTCGATGGCTCTTCCGAAACAGGCGATGGCATCCAGGGGCTGCCCCTGCCGCATGTGTATCAAACCGAGCTGAAGGCGGCTGGGGCCGTGGTGCGAATCCATTTCAAGGGCCCGTTCGAAGGTCTCTCTTCCCTGCTCCACGCGGCCCATGTCCAGATGGGCGAGTCCAAGATCATACAGCATCTGCACACTTGGAGGCGTTTCCCTTGGCTTTTTCGGGACAATGGGTTGGCGGAGGGCGAATTCCCGCTTGGGGAGGGACTCCTCCGCGGAAACGGGGGGCCCTTCTTCAGGCGACTCCAGCCCGGTCGTGGCCGCGGGTTCTTCCTGAAACACCTCGATCACCTCGGGCTCAGGCGCCTGCTCTGCCACAACTTCAACGGCCGAATCCACATGTGGGGGTTCTACAGTTGCAGTTTCAACAGTTTCCGGCACCTCCACCGCCTCGGGTACAAACTCTTCCTGAGGAATCTGCGTTTCCGCCGGTTCCGGCGTTTCTTCGGACAGTGAGACATCAACATCCTGAGCCAGTGTTCCAGCGGGAAGGATTTCCACCAGTTCCGGCATTTCTTCGGGTAGTAAGACCTCCTCAGGCAAAGGTTCCTCTGTCCGAGACTCCACAGGAACGGCCGGTTCGGCGGGCGCCTTGACGGCGAGCCGGTCCTGAAGCTGAGAGGCTTCCTTCTGTAACAAAAGAAGGTTCTCGAAATCCTCTAGTGCCAGCGCCGCCTCCTCGAATTGACGGAGGACCTTCAGAGCCTCTTCCAGCCTCCCCAATTGAACCAGGCACAACCCCTTGAAATAGCCGGCCTTTATGTTTCCGGGCTCCTGTTCCAGGGTCAGATTCAATTGAGCAAGAGCCTCGTCGTGCTTTCCTCGCGCGAAGGGAGCCACAGCGCCCGAGAAAATGGCCTGCCCGGTCAGTCTCTGAGTGGGGGGCGTCTCCGGCTTGGAAGGTGGGGGAGGCGTCTCCTCCACCGGCCTGGTTGCGGCGATTGGCACTGCCGCTTCCGGCGCAGGTGATGTAGCCGCCCTGGCCTTTGGAGCGATCTCTTTCCAGGGATCCAATGTAATGCGATCCCCCCGTGAAACTTGTTCCAGCCTGGCTTTGGCATCCGACAGGTCGGGCTTGAGCTCCAGTGCCCTTGAAAGTGCCTGTCTGGCCTCATCTCTATGATCGAGAATGGCAAGAAGGCAGCCGCAATGATAGAGGGTCCTCGCGTCATCGGGTCTGAGGGCGCTGGCCTTCTGGAATGCCTCCAAGGCGGGATTCAGGCGGTTAAGCGCCTCCAGGGCAAGACCCTGATAATATTGTATGCGAAAATTTCTTGGATCCCGGGCTGCAGCCGCCTGAATCTCGCGAAGAGCGACATCATTCTTTCCGCCGCGCAAATAGGCGATGCCGAGGTTGCAGCGGGAAAGACCGTCATCAGGCTCCAATTCCAGGGCTTTCTCAAAAGACTCCTGTGCCTCTTCCACCCGATCTGTGAGAAGATAGACGGTGGCCAGATCGGAATAGGCTTTTCCATAAGTGCGGTCACTGTCTATTGCCTTTTGAAAATAAGTAATGGCCGTATCGAGCTGCTTTCGCTCCCTCGCATAGAGGAGGCCGAGAGAGCGGTAGGCGGCGGCATGGCGAGGGTTCAGGTCCGTGACTTTCAGGAACTCCTCGAAGGCATAGTTCGAGTTATTTTGGGAAAGGTAGGCCTCTCCGAGCAGGAAATGGGCTTCGGCATTGTCAGGGTTCAACTCCACCGCAGTCTGCAGCTTCTGACAGGCATCACCGGCCCTTCCGGCTTTCAGTAGAATCCCCGCAAGCTGAAGATAGGAATCCGCGTCGCGCGGGTTGTGCTGAATCGCTTCATCGAGATTCTTGACAGCCTCCTCGATTTTTCCAAGCTTTGCATAAACCTGAGCCAAATCATGCCTGATGCGGACATCGGTGGGATTCAATGCCGATGCCCGTTGCAGGCAGGGAAGGGCATCCTCAACTTTGTCGAGGCGCATGAGAGAAAGCCCCAGATTGTAATGAGCGAAAGAGTCCTGCGGGTTCATCTGGACGGCCTTCCCGAACTTCTCGGCTGCCCCCTCGAACTGGTTCTTCCGATAATAGGAGAGGCCGAGATTATAAAAAGCGTAAGCATCGGGAGGGTTCAGCTCAATGGTCTTCTCGAAGGAGCGGATGGCTTCATCAAGCTGGGCCAATCGAAGATGAATCAGCCCTAAATGATAGTGAGCTTCCGGAAAATCCGGCGCCGCCTGGATGCAGGTCTCATAGGTCTGAATGGCAAGGTCGAAGCGGTACATCTCCTCATGTGCCTTTGCAAGGGCGAAAAGAATCTTGCGGTCTCCGGGAGACAGCTCTGCGGCCTTCTGCAAGGATCTGATGGCCTGTCCATGGTTCCCCTGTCTGAGATACGCCTGTCCCAGTCCCAGGTGGGAGCGTGAGGCCTGAGGTTCCAGCTCAATGGCTTTGAAGAACTGCTGCACTGCCTCATTGGTTCTTCCCTGTTCCAGATAGGCTTTTCCGAGATTGTAAAATCCCTCTGTAAATTTTGGATTGAGCTCCAGAGCTTTCTGAAAAGTCTTGACGGCTTCCGCCGTCCTCCCGAGCGCCAGCAAAGTCATGCCCGCGCTGCTGTAAACTTCCCAAAAATTCGGATTGAGATCAATCGTTTTTCTGAAGCTCTGAAGTGCGAGCTCGGGCTTTCCGAGCAGATCCAGAGCCCTTCCATGACGGAAGTTCGCCACGGGATCGCGAGGATTGATAAGGACGGGACGCTCAAACTGGGTCAGAGATTTCTCCACATTGCTTTTGAAAAACATCATGAGCTCTGAATCTCCAGCCAATGCCTCAGCGATCCTGGGTTGGATCTCCTGAGCCCTCTGCCATTCCTTGATGGCGAAATCGAGCTCCCCGTTCTTTGCGTACATGAACCCCAGGTGGAAATGGGCCCTGCCGTGCCTGGAGTCTTTCTTGAGGCAGGCATTGTATTCTTTGACTGCTTCCGGAATATTCCCCGCCTCTTCCAACGCCACAGCTAAACCGAAATGAGCCTCAGGATCCTCCGGATTGATTGCAACAAGCGTCTTATATTTCTGCAGGGAATGAGAAGAAAGCATAGTGTTATTTTATTCACGGATATGGTCTGAATCTCCTTCCGGAAAGGTAAATCATTCGGCTTATGGAAACAAGAAAAGACACTAGATTAAGCAATCCGAGGAGGGCTATCGTGATTCCTGGCACCAAAGTCAATTTGTGGGCACTGGAGCGGTTTGATCTGGTCAAGAATTTCCAATGGGCCAATGACCGGGAGGTCATCTTTTGGGCGGGCATGTCCCCTTATCCCAAACATATGGTGGAGTTGGAACGCTGGTATGAAAACGTGCTCAACAACCCGAACGGCCGCGTCTTTGCCATCAAGACCAAGGAAGGGGAATACATCGGAAATATCGAGCTTTCAGCCATTGACTGGCGCCTCTCCCGGGGGGAGTTGGGATTGATCATCGGAGAAAAGGATTATTGGGAAAAGGGCTATGGGGAGGACTCGGTCAATGCCCTCTTGGGATTCAGCTTTTCCGAGCTGAATCTTCATCGCATTTCCCTCACTGCCATTGAATTCAACAAACGGGCCATTCGCTGTTTCGAAAAATGCGGTTTCAGGAAGGAAGGATCTCTCAGGGAAGCCTACTACTGCAATGGCCGTTATTGGGATGTCCTTCTCATGGCTGTTTTGAGGCAGGAATACGAAGAGGCACACGCCAAGGAAGAGGAGGAGGCAAAGGAATGAGATGCATCGGCTGGCAGGAGGGGCGGGTGTGGCTCCTCGATCAAACGGCTTTACCCCTTTCCTGCGTGAAGCTGGAGTACTCCGCTCCATCCGATCTGGCTGCCGCAATCAGGATGATGAAAATTCGCGGGGCGCCGGCCATCGGCGTCGCCGCGGCTTACGGTCTGGCGCTTACGGCGTACCATTCCACAGCCTCGAATCGGGAAGATTTCCTGAGGGAGCTCAGAGAAACTTCCCAACTCCTGCGGGGCACCAGACCTACGGCTGTGAACCTCTTCTGGGCCATTGACCGCATGCTGGCCGTAGCGGAAGGGGAAAGGAACCTCGAATCCATGCGGAATCTCTTGATCTCCACGGCCATTCGGATTCAGGACGAAGATGAGGAGCGATGCAGACGCATCGGAGAAGGAGGAAGCGCCTTGATCCCCGACGGCGTGGGCGTCCTGACTCATTGCAATACGGGCGCTCTGGCAACAGGCGGTTTCGGCACGGCTTTGGGCGTCATCCTGACGGCTCACTCCAAGGGAAAGAGAATCCACGTTTATGTGGATGAAACGCGGCCCGCGCTACAGGGAGCGCGTTTGACCGCATGGGAGCTCAAGGGCGCGGGAATCCCCATGACTCTCATTTCCGACAACATGGCGGGCCATTTCATGAAAGAGAAAAAGGTCCAGCTTGTGATCGTGGGCGCCGATCGTATCGCCTTAAACGGCGATACGGCAAACAAGATCGGCACCTACTCGTTATCTGTTCTCGCCGGGGCCCACGGAATTCCCTTCTATGTAGCCGCACCCTCTTCCACGATTGATTTCCGGATCTCTTCGGGGGACTCCATCCCCATTGAAGAACGCAGCCCCAAGGAAGTCGTGGAGATAGGAGGCATCCGAATCGCCCCCGAGGATATCCCTGTGGCCAACCCTGCATTCGATGTAACTCCCGCGGAGAATATCACAGCCATTATCACGGAAGAGGGAATTCACTACCCACCCTTTGCGAAAAGCCTCTCAGGAGTGGCCGCTAATGCCTGACAAACGAACCGGCGCCACACGGACAAAGAAAAAGGCCGCTGGCCCGGGAACCCATCATAGCCCATTCTATTTCCTGATGGGCGAAAACTCGGTGGAGGCAGAGGAATACGTGGAGGCTCTCCTCGCGGTGGTGATGGAAAAAAACCTTCGCCCCTTCAATTTCACCGTATTTGAGGGAAGACAGTTCCCTTTGGGCGAATTCAGGGCAGTCATGGATGAGCTCCCGGTGGCGGCAAAAAAGAGAGTCGTCCTGATCAAGGATTATCAGAAGCTGAACAGCGATACCAGAGCTGCCATAGAGAAACATCTCCAGAAACCTGTGAGAGAATATCTGATCGTAATCTTCTGGCTCGTGGAGGAGCCTTCGCCCTCCCATCAGGGAAAAAAGGAGAAGAAAACCGATAAAAAACCGATCAGTGCCGATTTGCAGAAACTGGGTGAGGTGATGCAGTTTCCCGGCGGCCACAAAGCCCTTGTCCCATGGGTTGAGAAACAATTCGAGCGAAGAAAGCTATCGGCGGATCGTGAAGTTCTGGAGCATTTCCTGACCGTCGTTGGGGCATTCCCGCAGAAGCTCGCCGTGGAGGCGGACAAGGTGGCCTGTTACCTCTACCCCAATTCCATAGTCACTCGGGATCTGGTTGATGAGTTAGCTTCCCCTGCGCCTCAATATCGAATTTTTTCCCTCTCTGATGCCATCGGTGCCAGAGATTCCACAAAAGCCGTGCATGGTGTGAGGGAACTGCTCAGGGATGGAGTGGAGCCTGTGGCGTTGCTGGGTTACCTCGTATCCCATTTCAGAAATCTACTTGCCGTGAAATCCGCTGAAGGATCCCGCGCCACTAAGGACGCCCTGGCGAAATCGCTTGGGATGCACCCGTACACGGCGGAGAGGGCCCTCATACAGGCCCGCAGCTTCTCGGAGAAGCGCCTCATCCAGGCACTGGAGCTGATTCTTCGGGCTGATCTCTCCCTTAAGACAGGAAAACAAGAGCCCCACCTCTTGATGGAACTCCTTCTTCTGAAGCTTTGTGAAAAACGAAGGTAGGTGGGGACTAACTCGCGCTGGCGGAATTCAGCCTCCTGGCAAGTCGTGATTTCTTTCTGGCCGCCTTGTTCTTGTGAATGATTCCCTTTGCTACTGCACGGTCCAAAAGGCTCACTGCCTCCCGGAGGGCCGGCTGGGCCTCAGGGCCGCTTGCCTGACCGGCCTTTTTCAGAGCTGTCTTCACAGTCGAGCGGACGGCCAGATTCTGGACTCGTTTTCGCTCTTGCACCCTGATTTGTCTTTTTGCCGATTTGGTATTCGCCAATGTACTTCCTCCTGATTTAGCTTATTTTTTTGTTTCGCCGCTTATGGTCAAGCTCCTTCCCGTCTCCTCAAAGATTCTCTTGAAAGCCACGAAACGATCCTTGTGGGCGCGCCCCACGATTACGACCGCGCTGTCCCCATCCTTTCGAAAAAGTACCTCTCCCCATGCGAGCTCATCCTGCCTCGTCTCAGGCGCTCTGACCTCAAATCCGGACAATTTGCTTTCACCGGAAACGGGAATAACGGGAATTCCCTGACCGAATCCACCTATTGCTTCCAGCACTTTTCGCGCAGCTTCCTCCTGATTCGTGCCGAAAGTTTTGTGAATCTGGGGGATCGGGAGGATCGCCAGACCTGAATAGCGATTTCGCACAAGGGACTATTTGGGAAAAAGGGCAAAAGCGGCGCCCTCCTGATAAAGAATCCACCCTGAAGGGCGGTACTGAAAAGCTATGCCCAACTTCCGGTCCTGAAAAGGGACCAGGGAACCCTGAAAGGGGTCGGGGGGGGCAGCCGACTTCCTTGGAACAGCGAGGGGCTGTATTTTCTCCGACTTCCCTTGTTGTACGATTCCAAGGGAAAATAGAGCAAGCTTTTTCGCGATATCCGCCCTTCGCTCGGGCTTCAGCAATTCGCGCTCGTACTGCGGAATAACCTCCTCCACAACAAAGGTGTCCAGGAGCTGACTCAGGAGAGAAAAGTCCCGGGCATCGGCCATGCCCGGAGTTTGACAGTGACGCAACATAATCAGCACTGGTTTCGAAACAGCAATGCTGGCCTCGCTCAGCCAGTCCAGTTTCGCCCGAATCTCCTGAGGGAGAATCTGGGAACCGGTTTGCGCCCCGAACATGGGCGCCGACAGGGAGCAGAAAAGAAGAAAGATCGGAAGGGTAAGGGGTCGCATATTGAGAACCTCCGAAAAAACTCTTTTTGAGCCAGAGTGTACGACTTCCGGCACGGAATCTCCTTTCGCAGGATTATGTACTCCTCTGTGCAATATTTCTGTGGTCCGCGGCATAAATAACGTGAATTTGTGTCGGGGCTCGAATCAAAGGGGTGTCGCAATTGCCTGAAAAGCCTCGCTTCCTCAAAGCTTGCGCCCGGGAGCCTCTGGACTGCACTCCAGTGTGGTTCATGCGACAGGCAGGGCGCTATATGCCCGAATACATGAAAATTCGGGAAAAACATAACTTCCTGAAAATGTGCTGCCTTCCGGACATTGCCTGTGAGGTCACCTTGCAGCCGTTGGTCCACGGGGTGGATGCGGCCATTCTCTTCTCCGACATCCTCCTTCCTCTGCTCCCCATGGGGATCAAGCTGGAATTTGCGAAAGGGGAAGGACCTCATATCCTGAATCCGGTGAGAGAGCAGGCGGACGTGGATCGCCTGCAACTGGTTCCCTCGGCGGAGGGGTTGCCATTTGTGCTGGAGGCTATCCACCTCATCCGGAAGGAGCTGTCGGGCAAGACGCCTCTTATCGGATTCGCGGGTGCGCCCTTTACTCTTGCCAGCTATTTGATCGAAGGGGGCGCCTCGAAAAGTTATATCCGCACAAAATGTCTGATGCTGGAGCGCCCGGATATATGGAAGGCTCTGATGGAGAAGCTCTCGGATGCCGTTCTGGAGCTCCTTTCGGCACAAATCCGTGCAGGAGTGGATGCGGTCCAGCTCTTCGACAGTTGGGTTGGATGCCTGAACCCTTCCGATTATGCCGAGTTTGTAGAGCCCTATTCGAGGAAAATTTTTTCCGGTCTCGCGAATGAAGGAGTACCCTTGATCCATTTCGGCACAGGCACGGCCGCCCTTCTTCCCTTGATGCGCGATGCGGGCGGCACTGTCATCGGATTGGACTGGAGGGTGAATCTGGGGGAAGCGTGGCGGGCACTTGGAGACGGTGTGGCCGTCCAGGGGAACCTGGACCCCGTATTCCTGCTGGCTTCACCCCCTGCGTTGAAGAGGGGAGTGGAAAGGGTTCTCGCCCAGGCGGCGGGACGCCCGGGACATGTCTTCAATGTGGGCCATGGGATATTGCCCGAAACGCCTCCCGATCAAGTGAAACGAGTTGTGGAATGGGTTCATGCTCTTTCCGCGAAAAATTCCGTATTAGAGAGGTAGCACATCCTGATGTTGCAGGAAGAGACTCTCAGCTCGGAAATCTTGTATGACGGCCTGATCATCCGGGTCCGAATGGATACCGTGAAGACCCGGAGTGGCAGAACGACGAAGCGCGAAATCGTGGAACATCCGGGAGCGGCTGCCGTCGTGGCCCTGAATGATCGCAATGAAGTTCTTCTGGTTCGACAATACCGAAAGGCGACGGAACAAACCACCATCGAGATCCCTGCAGGGAAGCTGGATCCGGGTGAATCACCGGAGATCTGCATACGAAGAGAGTTGGGAGAGGAAACGGGCTACGCCGTCTCTACACTCGATAAATTGGCTTATTTCTATCTGACTCCAGGGATAAGCGACGAGAAAACCCATCTTTTCCTCGCAACCCTGGGGGAGCGGAATCCTTCTCTGCAGATCCCCGACGAAATCGGCGACCATTTCTTTGTTCCCCTTGCCGAAGCATTGGAAATGGTGGACGAGGGACAGATTCCGGATGCCAAGACCATAGCGGGCCTTCTGATGGCGCAAAGGAGGCTACGTGGACGTCCATGATCGCGTGATGGAATCTGCGTCTGGGGCCACCAGGCAGCCCGTGACTGAGAAACTGAAAAGCTACTACATGGATCTTCGTGTCCACATCGGCAGCAATCTTCTGGGAAAGCCCGTGAAGGTCACCGCATCAAAAGCGCTCACCTTACACAATATCATCAAGGAATGCCTGAACAGAAAGGGCATGGATATCGTGGGTATAGTGGACTGCGCCGCCCCCACGGTGCTTCGAGAGATCCGGCAGCTCCAGATTCAGGGTGAGCTGGCCGAAATGGACGAGGGGGGGCTGAGGCACAGAGAAAGAGTCACAATCCTTCCGGCATCAGAAGTGGAAACCTATGATCCGAAGGATCCATCCCTCGGGCGGGAGGCAGGGAAGGGCGGAGGGATCAGTCATCATGTCGCCTATTTCCCATTCTTGCGCCAAATGGAGGAATTCAGCAAAGTCATCTCCCCTTACATCACGAATATGGAGCTTTCGACCCAGAGGTGCGGTCTCCGAACTCGGGAATTGTACGCTGTTGTAGAGGCGTTAGGAGGGGTCGTTTTTCCCGCTCACGCCTTTACCCCCCACAAGAGTGTGTATGGAAGATGCACAGACCGGTTGAGCCGCCTCCTGCCCGAAGGGGGGGTGGACAAGCTCCCCGCCTTGGAGTTGGGCCTTTCTGCAGACACCGACCTGGCTGATCGCATAGCCGAGCTTTCGGGCACGACTTTTCTTTCCAATTCGGATGCCCATTCCCTGGCGAAGATCGGTCGTGAGTACAATGAAGCAAGGCTTCTGGCGCCGACCTTCAAGGAAGTCATGCTGGCTATGCGCAGGGAGGCAGGGCGCGCGATTACCATAAACTACGGACTCGACCCCAAGTTGGGAAAATATCATAGGACCCACTGCGAATCCTGTGGTCACATCTGTACGGAAACTCCGCCGGCCTTCTCGTGCGAGAAGTGCGGAAGCCGGGACATCACCCTTGGAGTCCTGGATCGAATTGTTTCGATACAGGACTTTCCGGAGCCCAGGCACCCCGAGCACCGGGCCCGATATCGGTACCAGATCCCTCTGGAATTCGTTCCAGGAGTGGGGAAAAAGGTGCTGGATCGTCTGATCGGGACTTTTGGAAGCGAGATGGCGGTTCTTCATGAGGCATCGAATGAAAGCTTGAGAAAAGTTGTCGGCTCCCAGGTGGCGGGCCGCATCATTGCTGCCCGAGAGGGGGCGCTTCGGGTGCAACCCGGAGGAGGAGGGAAATACGGCCAGGTGGAAAAAGAAGTTGCAGAGCGGATGGAGCAATTGACGTTTCGTTTTTGATGGTGCCCGTTATGATTGATCTTCGAAGAGTCATCATTCTTGTGCTGGATAGCGTCGGAATCGGCGCCTTGCCTGATGCCGCGAGTTTCGGTGATGAGGGCAGCAATACCCTCGGCCACATCTCGGAAGCCGTGGGTGGACTTCGTCTGCCAAATTTGGGCAGGCTGGGGTTGGGGCTTATCGCTCCCATCCGGGGGGTAGAGCCTGCAAGATCCCCTGAGGGCTCGTATGGGCGGATGGCCGAAATCTCTCCCGGCAAGGACACTACCACCGGTCACTGGGAGATCACAGGCATTGTGCTCAATGAGCCTTTCCCCACATACCCAGACGGCTTTCCCCGCGATCTCCTGGACCGTTTTGAACGTGCCATCGGAAGAAAAACGCTGGGGAACAAGCCCTTCTCAGGCACTGAAATACTGAAAGAATTGGGCCCAGAACACCTGCGGACAGGATATCCGATTGTTTACACTTCCGCGGACAGCGTTTTCCAGGTGGCAGCGCACGAGGAATTGATCTCTGTTGAGGAGTTGTACCGCATGTGCCGGATCGCCAGGGAGATGCTGCAAGGCGAGCACAGGGTCAGCAGAGTCATTGCCCGACCCTTCGTGGGGGCACCCGGCCGCTTCACCCGTACTGAGGCCCGAAAGGACTTCTCTCTTCCTCCCACAGGAAAAACGCTGCTCGACCACGCCAAAGACAAAGGGCTCCCTGTGACGGCCATCGGAAAAATCGAGGACATCTTCGCAGGCAGGGGCGTCACAATGGCGATCCACACAGGGAACAACCGTGACGGATCGCAAGAGCTTGAGTATCGAATTCGAAAGGGTGGAACCGGCATCATTTTTGCCAATCTGGTGGATTTCGACATGCTTTACGGCCACAGAAATGATGCTGCAGGATATGCGCGGGCCCTGGAAGAATTTGACGTGTTCCTGCCCGACTTGCTGGCGGCTCTCTCGCGGCATGATCTCTTCCTGATCACCGCGGATCACGGGAATGACCCCACGGCACCCGGTACGGATCATACAAGGGAGTATGTTCCTCTGATTGCATGCGGGCCGGATGTCAAGAGCGGGGTGGATCTGGGAACGCGATCCACTTTCTGTGACATAGCAGCAACGGCGGCGGAAGTCCTGAGTCTGCCTGCACCGGAAAAAGGAAGCAGTTTTCTGGATATGTTGAAACCGTAGTTCACCCAGTTAGGAGGAGATAATGGTAGGTCTGAGACACCAGATTGACGAGGCTGTCCATTTCATCCGCAGACATTCCGACCTGGTACCTCGAATAGGAATGATTCTAGGCTCCGGCCTTGGCGATCTGGCGGATGACATCCAGGGAAAAAGGATTCCCTTCGCTCAAATTCCGCATTTTCCGCCGTCCACTGTCGCCGGACACAAGGGCCATTGGGTCATGGGGGAATTGGAAGGCCGGAGGGTGGTCTCGCTCCAGGGGCGCATCCACTATTACGAAGGATACTCCATGTATCAGGTCACTTTTCCGGTGCGGCTCATGAAGGCCCTGGGCACGGAGATTCTCATAGTAACCAACTCCTGTGGGGGAATTCGGGCCGGTTTTCGTCCTGGTGACCTCATGCTCATAACCGACCACATCAACCTGATGGGAGACAATCCCCTCATCGGTCCCAATGACGACTCCCTGGGATCTCGTTTCCCCGACATGTCCGAAGCCTATCATCCTGAGCTTCTCGTTCAGGCAAGGACCGTTGCCAAAACGCTTGGCATTCCCTTGCACGAAGGTGTTTATGCGGCCGTCACGGGCCCGAACTATGAAACAAGAGCCGAGCTGCGGTACATAGAGCGGATCGGCGGAGATGCGGTGGGAATGTCCACTGTACCTGAAACCATTGTGGCTGTTCACGAAAACATGAAGGTACTGGGTCTCTCCTGTATCACCGATGTTGTGGACGTGGGTCATACGCAGAAGGTCAATCACGAGGATGTTCTGAAAACAGCGAAATCATCAGCAGCCGCTTTCGGGAAGCTGATCAAGGAGTTGTTGAAAGTCCTATGATGCGCGTGCTGGATCTGATCCTGAAAAAGAAACAGGGCCTGTATCTTACTCGTGAAGAATTGCAATTTTTGATTCAAGGCTACGTGGAGAACCGGATTCCCGACTATCAGATGTCTGCCTTCCTGATGGCCGTCTGTTTTGCCGGCATGACCGGAGACGAGACGGGGCATCTGACGGATGTCATGGTGCATTCAGGGAAAGTTCTGGATCTCTCCGACCTTCCGGGGATCAAGGTAGACAAACACAGCACTGGTGGAGTGGGAGACACGACAACACTGGTTCTTGCGCCTCTCGTGGCGGCCGCCGGCCTTCGTGTAGCGAAACTCTCTGGGCGCGGGCTTGGACACACGGGAGGGACCCTGGATAAGCTGGAATCCATCCCGGGCCTGACTACGTCGGTGGAAACGGAGCAATTCATCCGTCAGGTCAATGAGATCGGTGTCGCCGTTGCCGCGCAAACGGGAGATCTGGTCCCTGCGGACAAGAAGCTCTATGCGCTGAGAGATGTGACAGCCACCGTGGACTGCGTTCCCCTTATCGCCTCCAGCATCATGAGCAAGAAAATAGCGTCAGGGGCGGATCGAATCGTCCTCGACACCAAATGTGGAAGCGGCGCCTTCATGAAGAAAAAAGAGGATGCCGTCCTCCTGGCCCGCACCATGGTTGAGATAGGGGAGGCCATGGGCAGGCAAACCATCGCCCTGGTGACCGACATGGATCAACCCCTTGGCAACTACATCGGAAATGCACTGGAAGTCCTGGAAGCAATCGAAATCCTGACAGGGAAGATCACCGGGGGCGCCTTGCGAGAGGTTTCCCTGGAGTTGGGCGCCCAGATGCTGGTCCTGGGAGAGGAAGTTCCCGATGCCCGTGCCGGACGCCGAATCTTGGAAGACGTCCTGACAAGCGGCGCCGGGGCTAGGAAACTGGAGCAGCTCATAGAGGCGCAAAAGGGGAATCCCCGGGTAGTCTCCGATCCATCGTTGCTTCCCCAGGCGGCTCATCGCGAAGGGCTTCCCTCACGGGTGGAGGGATATGTCCAGGCCATTGACGCGGAAGCCATCGGAAGAGCAACCATGGTTTTGGGCGCAGGAAGGGAAAGAAAAGAGGATGTCATTGACCCGGCGGTGGGCCTTGTCTTGCAGAAACGGTGCAATGAGTCCATAAGGGCGGGTGAATCCCTTGTCACGTTCTTCACTAACGACGTCTCCCGCCTGGTTGCGGCCCGCAAAATCGCGGAATCCGCCTTCAAGATCGGCCCTGAACCGTTAGCGGACCGACCCTTGATTCACGAAAAGATAGAAGGAGGCACCGTTGCCAGTCATTAGCTCTGTTGAGTCGGCCCTTGAGGTCATTCGCAGGGGAACCGCGGAAATCATCTCAGAAGAGAACCTCAAGGAAAAACTCGAGCGGTCACTCGGGTCTGGAAAACCCCTTTGCATTAAATTGGGCATTGACCCCACTGCGCCCGATGTTCACCTCGGGTTTGCCGTAGTGCTTCGGAAGCTCCGTCAGTTCCAGGACCTCGGACATGAAGTGGTGATCGTAATCGGCGACTTCACAGCCAGAATCGGGGACCCGACGGGTCGGAGCGAAACCAGAAAGGTTCTCTCACCCGCGGAGATTCTGGAAAACGCGAAAACATACCAGGAGCAATTCCGTAAAATCCTCGACCCCTCCAAGACTCGGATAACCAGTAACAGCGAGTGGCTTGCGAAGCTCAACCTCGGAGACTTGATTGAATTGACTTCCAAATACACGGTAGCCCGCATGATCGAAAGAGATGATTTTCAGACCCGATATCGGGGCGGACAACCCATAGGCATTCACGAATTCCTTTACCCCTTGATGCAGGGATATGATTCGGTAGCCCTGAGGGCTGATGTGGAGCTCGGAGGGACGGATCAGAAGTTCAATATTCTGGTGGGCAGAGATCTCCAGAGGGAATATGGCCAGGAGCCGCAGGTCGCGCTTCTCATGCCGATCCTTGAAGGCACCGACGGTGTTCAAAAGATGAGCAAGAGCTATGGAAACTATGTTGGAATCAGGGAAGATCCCGAAAACATGTTCGGTAAGCTGATGTCCATTCCGGATACCCTCATCTGCCGGTATTTTGAGCTCTGCACGGACGTCCCCCTGCCGGAGATCCGGGAAATGGAGCGGCAAATCGAGGAAGGCGCCACGAATCCCCGGGATCATAAGATGCGTCTCGCCCGAGAAATCATCACCATCTATCATTCCCAGGCCCAGGCAGAAAAGGCTCAGGAGGCCTTCGGCCTGAAGTACGGTCAGAAGGGCCTGGAATCCAAAGCCATCATAGCAAGACCGCTTCGCATAGCCCCGGAGGAGCTCAGGGACGGCAGAATCTGGATCGCCGCCCTTGTCACGCGGGCAGGAGCGGCGGGCAGTCGGCGGGAAGCCCAGCGTCTTGTCTCACAGGGCGCAGTCGTCCTTGATGGAAGGAAAGTTACCGCCTACAATGAGGACGTGAGCCTCGGCGCCGGAATGATCCTGGAAGTAGGCAAGCACGACATATTTCGTATAGTGCTGGATGAAGGCCCTTCTTCTTGACAATTGAATAGTAAATGTGATAAACTACGAAATGATCCAGTGGGCCTTTAGCTCAGTCGGTTAGAGCGCGCCCCTGATAAGGGCGAGGTGTCTGGTTCGACTCCAGAAAGGCCCACCAATTTTGTTCAATCCTTCCTTACAGTGGGGCTGTAGCTTAGCTGGGAGAGCGCCTCCCTTGCACGGAGGAGGTCGCCGGTTCGAATCCGGCCAGCTCCACCAAATGCCATAAGGGTTCTCTGGATTTGTCAACTTCTCTAAAGTGCAAATTGGTACAAATCTGGTACAAATATTTTGAAAAACTCACTCAGTGGCGTCATTTCACCTTCCGTTTTCCGAGAAAAGCGTCTCCAGCTTGCGGATAGCTTCTTTGCGGGTTTCACAGTTTGATTTCGCATAAACCCGCAAAGTCAAAGAAGGGCTTTTGTGTCCCAGGAGGTCTTGAATGGCCTTGAGATCGCCTCCAGCTTCAAGCAAAAGGCTTGTAAAGGTTCCTCGCAAGTCGTGAAATCGGATACGCTTCGTGATTCCTGCGGCTACAAGCGCCGGTCGTAAAATGCGATTTCTGAGATTTGACGGATTCAATGGAGTGCCGGATTGACTCGGAAAAATAAGCCCCTGATCCTGACAACAACAGCCATTCTTGAGCCGATTTTCATTCTGTAATGTGTAGATTACCATTTAGAAATGACCCAGGATTATCAGATTGATTGACCCGCCGGTTCAGGTATAAGTCATGACATAGTGAAAGGGCGATCGATTTTCTGCTTTTCTTGTTGCCAGCATTTTGAGCAGTCCCCAGACCTGA
>JACPDT010000174.1 GCA_016183865.1 Armatimonadota bacterium
GGAGATCTCATCTAAGATCCCCCTGGGCCGCCTGGCCCGCCCCGAGGAGATCGCGGAAGTGGCGGCTTTCCTGTGCCAGGAAGAGGCCTCCTATGTCACCGGAACCAGCATAGATGTGTGTGGAGGGTTGCTTTAGGACGCGAGAAGCCTGGAATTTGACGCAGTATGCGCTATTTTACCCCTGATTCCAGCGAAGGCGCCTGCTCTATTCGCCGGAGGTATTTCAGGGCAAACTTTTCGGCTAAACCCAGAGTTACTGTTTCCAGGTGGTATGCCCTTTTTAGAGTCTGAGGGCCGCCGTTTTCGTAGCGTTGATACTGTTGGCGCGCCTCGTTTCTCTTATTCTGTACGAAATCCACATCTTTCTTGACCTCGGAAAGGAGATCTTGAGCCTTTTCGGCAGGCATGCCCCCTTCAGTGCCATTCAGGCGTCCATAGTACTCCTCCGCGCCTTTCAAGTAAGCTTGATTCATGGTCAAAAATTGGAAAGCCAACTGCCCATCAGGACTCTTATCTTCCTTATAATGGGCAACTTTCTCTTCGAAGAATTTCTTCGATAATGACAGGATTTCCGGGTCCATCTCATCCATGTCTCTCAGGTATTGTACCATTCCCCTGGCCTTTTCCAGATCATCAGAGGGTTCCCTGGCAGGCGCCTGCAAAGATTCGAGAAGCCGGGTCTTAAAAACATTGCCCAAAGATGTGGAACGGGGTTCCTGGAACAAAACTCCCGGAGCTCCTTTTGCTTCTGATGTCTTGACATTCTGGTAGTCCAGGTTTACCCCCTTTTCGTCGGCCTTCTCCAAAGTGTCGGCCCTCACGACCTCTCCCTTGTGCACAATTATCTTGACGCCTTTCTCATCACATATCTCATACTCCAGCAACTGCCCCGTTCCGGCGTCTACCTTGACTTCCGTCCAGGTTTTGCCTGCAACGGCATTGTGACCCTGTTTGGTCCAGGTAGTTGTAATCTTGCTGACCTGAAGCTGTCCATCCACCTCTTGCTCCTTGAAATCCGTGAGCGTTTCTCTTATTACGGTCTTCGTCCCATTTTCTTTCGGAATAAGTCCGAGGAGGCCGCTGCGCTCATATACGTGGATCTCTTCATTTCTTCTGAGGGTAACTTCATCGGTGGTCTTCGGGTCTGTGTCAATGTGACTGCCGGAGGCAAGAGATTCCTCGGTTTTCGTCTCTACGGCGTGGAACTTCGGGGACTCCACTTTTTTGATATCTCGATTTTTTGATATGGTAACACTATCAGGAACGGATAAAGCGGAATCGGGCTTCTCTTTTCCGTGTTTCTTAACCAGTTCCCTTGCTTCGTGCCATTCCTTGACTACATCGGAGGACAATTGACGTAGATTAACGTTGTCCATACCCGTTCGCCTCCCTGACATACTTATTCTTTCGCCTGTAATGGTTCAAATTATATTTTGTAATGGCATTATAGCAGGTTTCATCGTGACATTCAAGTTCCAAATCGGCTTACAAAATTTCCATCAGCCATCAGGGTGATTTTTCTTGATCCTGAAGGTTTATAGTCAAATAGAGGCGTGGCTTCTCGGCCGCCCCTCCACAGAACCATGCGTGAGTTATTAACGCACGGTAAGCATAGAGGTTCTTCCCCGACCTTGCGGCGCCCTTGTTCGGCTAGGGCTCCCCCACGCACACGAAGGCGCCCCAGAAGAAGGGGTGGGCGGCGCCGTGGCTCCCGCGTCTGGCCTGGATCATGGCTTGCTGGGCCTCGTGAAGGGCCTCCCCTTTTCCTTTTCCCGATTTCAGGCGACGGTAAAAGTCCAGCATCAGGTATCGAGTCTCCTTGTCCGGGACTTTCCACAGACTCATTACTACGGTCCTTGCTCCAGCCAGTTGAAAGGCGCGGCGAAGGCCGAAAACGCCTTCTCCGACGCGAGTTTCCCCCAAGCCGGTCTCGCAAGCGCTGAGCACGACAAGATCCGTGTTCCAGAGGGGCAGCGCGGAAACTTCCAGTGCAGTCAGAATCCCGTCATCACAGCCCTCGGGAACAGTCGCTCTTCCCGTTCGGTTGGCGCCGGACATGATCAGGCCGGATCGGAGCAAGGGATTTTGGGGCAGTGCAAGGTTGCCGGGATCGTTCCCCCGGGGCCTTTCCATTGCTTCAAGGAAAAAACCATGGGTAGCAAAGTGAACGCGATGGGGAGAGCGGAGCTTTTTGGCCGTCTCCTCGATGGCGTCTTTACCCAGGTAGAGACGGGGGTTCTCGTCTCTGAGAATCTGCTTTATGGCTTCTCCCTCCTGTCGGGTTCCGGGCAGCCTTACCCAGACTGCAGAGGCTAGATCCTTGGGGCGTTCCGCGCTTCGCAGGGCGAGAGGGCGGTTGCCTCCCGCAAGACGCCTGGCTGTCGCGGCTCTTTCCTGCTCGGACATGTCGTAATCCGGATCGGCCACGATGACCGCGCCTTCGGCGGTCGCTTCCGACCCTTCGTAGCGCAGGAGGTCCCTCCCGGAGGAGAGATAAGAAATGGGGTGGATCTCTCCCAGGTACTGTCCGTCAGGGCCGGCCAGGGCCGCGAAGGGAATGAGATTCAACTCTCCATCAGGGGCGATGAAAAGTTTCGCCCTCTCCCCCACGACCTTCAGGACAGGGGCCACAACCAGGTCATAGAGGCGGCTCCCCTTTGCGGAGATGCGCTTTTCCGCGGCGCCTTCGCCGAGAGGAACCAGCCTGGGCGCCCGGGCCATCTCTTTGCGAAACTCCTCTACAGCGGCGTCAATGATCGGCGCCTCGCCGAGGACAACGGGAACGGGATGGATGCCCTTCTCCCTGGAATCCAGGGCGGAGGGGAGCGCAAGAGCGGAGTAGTAATACTCCCCCCACTGATCCCGCGTCCCTTTTGCATTGATGTGGAGTCTGGGTGTGCAGACATATTCGATGAGTACGCTGCCGGAGGGCAGCGCTTCGGCGACGGCTCTCGCGTCGGCCTTACGGGACCTCTTCTTCGATCTGTAAACCCCGCTCAGTCGGGTGAGGTCCTTGTCCAATGTCTCCTTTTCCGCTTCCAGGAGTCGAATCCGCTCGCGGTAAGGTTCGGGATTCCCTGCAGGCGGCGTTGAGAGCGAGAGTGCTGCAAGCTGAGAAGAGACTTGCCGAAGCCTTTCATATTTCTTCGTCCCATCCGGATCGTTCGAGAAAAGAAGGGCCTCCCTTTCCCGGGAAAGAGCTTCCACCACGATTCCTTTTCTCCGAAGAACGGCGTCCAGAGCCGCGCTTGGAGCATCAGGGGCTCCTCGAAGCTCCCGAAGAGCCAGACTCAGGAAACTCTCGTAATCCTTTCTGGTTGTTTCCAGGAAAACGAATTTCTCCCGCTCTGATGCCGACTCAAAGACATTTTCCATCACTTTGTCCTGAATCACAAGGGCTCTTCGAAAAGGGGGCAGAGCAGCCCCCGGGTTGTCCTGGGAAGCAAACAGAAGACCTCGATTCACCTGAATCGCGGCCACATCGGGGTGGTCCGGCCCAAGGGTTTTTTCCATGATGGCGAGAGCCTGCTTATAAAGGGTCTCGCCGTGGTCGAGCTTCCCTTGACGAACGCTGAGGAGGGCAAGATTGTTCACGGATGAGGCCACAAGGGGATGATCCGGGCCCAGAGCTTTCTCCCTGATCGCCAGGGCGCGCCTCTGAAGGAGCTCGCTTTCTTCATACTTTCCCCGGGTGCTGGACAGTGTCGCGAGATTGTTCAGGATGGTCGCAACACTGGGATGATCGGGGCCGAGGGCTTTCTCCATAATGGCCAAAGCCTTTTTCCACAAGGGCTCAGCCTTATCAGGGCTTCCCTGGGCCTTGTACAATGAGGCCAGATTGTTGAGGGATGCCGCCACATCCGGATGTTCGGGGGGCAGGTATTTCTCCCTCAAAGCCAGTGCCCTCTTGTAACAGGCTTCCGCCTCTGAAAATCTCCCTTGAGCCTTGTACAGAAAGGCCAGGTTGTTCAGGTCAACGGCAACTTCGGGGTGATTCGGGCCCAATGCTTTCTCCACGACGGCAAGGGCCCGCTTATGGAGAAGCTCGCCTTCCGAGTATTTTCCACAGGAAACATAAAGGGATGCCAGATTATTCAAATCGGCGGCCACATCGGGATGGCGGGGACCCAGTGTTTTCTCGTGGACGGCCAATACCCGCTTGAGCAAGGGCTCGGCCTGGGAGTGTCTCCCCAATTCCGTGTACAGGACCGCAAGATTTCCTGAACATGTGGCTACATCGGGGTGGTCGGGACCCAGGGCCTCTTCCCAAAGGGCAAGGGCCTTTTTGAACAGAAGCTCCGCTTTGTCCAGCTTTCCCTGTGAATTGTACAACATCGCCAGGTTATTCAGTGATACGGCTATGCTGGGATCTTTAGGACTCAGAGTCTTCTCCCGAATTGCCAGGGCCCGTTCATAAAGGGGCTCCGCATCCGAGTATCTCCCCTGTGTTTTGTACAATAAGGCCAGGTTGTTCAAATCTGTCGCCACAAGGGGATGGTCCCCGCCGAAAGCGGCTTCATCTATGGAAAGAGCGCGCTTGTACAGGGGCTCTGCGTCTGCATATCTTCCTTTCGCCTTGTAAGAGGCCGCCAGATTGTACGCAGATTCCGCCACATGGGGATGATTTTCTCCGAATGTTTTCTGTGCGATCCACAAGGCCTCTTTCGCTGCTGCCACAGCCTCGGTGTATTGTCCCTGCTGATACAGCTTGAGAGCCTTGTCGTTCAGCTCTTTCCACAGGGCCTCCTGGGAAAGAGCGGGCAAGACAAGAAAAATCAGGAAAAATCCGATCAAAAAGGCTCTGGAAAGTATCAGGTTCCTTTCCCCCTTGCCACATTCACTGTCTCTTGGGTATAACATGTTCATGACCGTTTACCCCCACCTGACATCCCCATCGGCCCTCCCCTGGCCCCTCCCACAAGGGGAGGGGAAATCCAGGAAGAATCCACACGGGGGAGGAAATTGTAGCAGGACGGTTACATAGTTCCATATCATCCAGGGAGGAACCTTGAAATCTTCGTGGCTTCGCTTTGGGCTCCCCATACTGCTTGGGGCGGTCATCTATTTTGTGGCCGGGTATTTCGTGGATATCCCGCCCTATGGCATCTCCCTTTCTGAAAGCGAGACCCGAATCAGTCTGGAGGGTGATCTTGCCGGGGTAGATACATACCTCACCTATGTCTGTCATTCATGGCGCCCGAGACGGACCTCCATCTACCTTCCTTTTTCGCGCAACCACGGAGAGGGGGAGGCACAGGATCTGAAATGTGAGATCCCGGGACCCTCCACGTTTCGCCAGTATCCGGATGGCGTTGTCCTGAATCTGGTTATGAAGCCGGGCACAAGCACGAAGGTGGGGTTCCACTTCTCCCAGCCCCTGACGCGGAAAAAGTTTAGCTACATTTTCAGCGTAGGAAGGGGTTGGACATTGCCACAGAACCTGGTTGCCCACATGATTGATGTTCCGGAAGACAGGGTCTGTCGCTTCAGCATCGCTCCTGCGAAGGAAGAGCGAGTGGTGACGGAAAGCAAGAAAAGGTACACCATTCCAGGAACTTACGGGAAGGAGCTGCTCATCTCATGGGATTAAACAAAGGCCTCAAGCCCTTCCTGTTCCTGGCGGCGCTACTGGCCCTGGCCGGGCCATCCCCTGCCTTCGCCTGCACGCCGATCATGTCTGTGGGATATTACGGGGTCATGGCAGGCTACCTGGTCTGGGTGGTGCTTGCGCTCATCTTTGCCTGGCGATATGGCGCCTTGAGATACGATTTTGCGAAATGGGCGATTCTTGTGCCCATCGGTTTTTTCTGGTTCGCTGTTCCGATTGCCATCCTGGCCCTTCCCGCGGCAATCCTTTTTCTTGCTTTTCCCATGCATCTGGCAGTGGAATTCTGCACCGCCCTTTTTGACAATACGATCCCGCGGGGGGAAAAAATCCCCCGACTCATCTATTTCGGATTGCCCACTCTGGTCATTCTGGGGCTGGGAATCGCCTTCAAGATCTTGATTTATGCGCGGGAAGGCGGCCTGCGGGCTTTTGTCTGGAACTACTCTGAAGGCGGAACGGGTCTCATCTTTTTCGGGTTTTCCCTCTTGATCGGTCTCATCGTTGCTTTCAGAGCCCGGCGGGCTGACCGACGAAATCAGCCCGCTCTGTAGAATTGTTGTACCCCCCCTGAACGTATACGAGAATCTTTTTATAAGATCCGGATCTCTGTGAGCCTCCTGTTACCGTTCCATAAGGTTCCAGTCAGACACTGGAGGTATTCCATGGTATTCCACATTCATCATTACGATCGCGGGGAGGCGTTCGATTATGTCCATTCAGCAAATACCGGGACTCATGGGGCGGCAGCCGACTTCGGAGATCCCTCAATCTTCCCCCTGTCAAGGGTCAGGTTCTCCGCAACCGTTTGAACAGGAGGCAGGCGACCAGGCAGGTCTGAGTCCTCTCGGCCAGAGTGCCCAGGGCGGCGCGCAGGAGTTGATTCCGGCCCTTGTCGCCCTTATGACTAAACTCGTGGAGCTCCTGTCAATGTTAACCGGGCAAAAACAGGGAGACGGAGGGGGAGGAGCTGAGGGGAAGGTTCCCCCTCAAGGAGGAGAAAATCAGGGGAAGGTCGCCCATCAAGGGGAAGGAGCCCAGGGTAAGGCCCCGAAAGCCTCCGGTGCTCCCGCATCCGCACCCACTCCCTCTGCATCAAAACCTGCGCCAAAGCCGGGCGATAACCCCGGCCACGAGTACTATGCATCTCCCAACGGGAGCGACAGCGGAGACGGGTCAGCCGGCAATCCGTGGAGCCTCAACAAGGCAAACCAGTCTGCCCAGGCAGGTGACACCGTTTTCTTCAGGGGAGGAACATACAACGGGCAACTCAAGCCTGCCAACTCGGGAAGTGAGGGCAAGGACATCACTTTTGCTGCTTATCCGGGGGAAAGGCCCACCATTGACGGCACCGGAGTAAATGTGCCGGGCTGGAGCGGACTGGTTGATATCAGGGATAAGAGCAATATTCGAATCTCCGGCTTCAATATTCAGAATTCACAATGGGCAGGCATTTATGCGGATAACTCTTCCAACATCACGGCTGATAGAAACTATATTTCCGATACTCGCTCTTCCGGCATTCTCATGGCCAATGGGAGCAACTATGTGGCAGATGGGAATGAGCTGAATCACGCGAGCATGGGTACTCCAGGAGGCGGTGTAGACGGACGGGGCGTACAGATTCCGACAAACCAGGAGCAGATTTCCTTCCAGAATGCTCAGGGTTTTGAGATCAAGAACAACAATATCCACGATGGCGGTCAAAGTGGAGGCGCTGAGGGAATAGTCCTCAAGATGGGCACATCTAACGGAACCGTACACGACAACGCCGTGACCAATGTTCAGAGCACCGGCATCTATGCGGACGCATACAGCAAGTCTGTGGGCAATATCGAGATTTATGGAAATAAGCTGACCAATACGGGCACGAACGGCATCGGAGTATCCGGCGAAACAGGTGGGAGCGCCCATGACATTGACATTCATGACAACGTAATATCCGGACTTTCCGACGGAGCAGGGATAAGAATTCCGGAGTATGCGCAACCAGGCGCCAACGGTCAAATCCAGAACATCAAGGTGCATCATAATGAAGTATCCAACAGCGCCATTGGCGTAGATCTCGGATACTGGACGGATGCCCATATTGACGGTTTGACGGTCCAGGACAACACGCTCAGGAATAATAAGACCCCGATACAGGAAAACAACACCAATATTTCCAACAAAAACGTGGGCAATAATACAATTCAATAAGACAAGTAGACAGGATGCAGGAGTCAGAATTCAGAATAGCCTGCGAATAGGCCTCCAACAGCTTGCTGACCTCTTCAAGCAACTGGCTTAACTCGGAAACATCGCCGTACTCGATGTCCTTGGCAAGAATCAAATAGCACCGAGACTCTTCGATGGAACCTTGTGCGATGTTGTAAAAGCGAAGTTTATCTGCGACGTCCTCATTCTGACTCCTGACTACCTGAGTAGTTACGACAAATGTTTACAAAGCAGGGGCTCAAGTGAGTTTCCGGTTACCGCAGAGTCAAGCTCAAGTTAGAAGCGGGAGGTATTCTATGATCAAGAAAAGGAGGTGCGTGACGGAACTGGAGATCCCGAGAGCGTCCGGGGAGGCTGCAGAACTATCATAAGAATGGGTTAACCCCTCTCATCCCATTCTCCCTCCCTCAAGCTGCTGAAGTGTTGCAGCCACTCGGAAAAGCGCGGGATCTCCCTTATTTCATGAAACCTCCCAGCCAGGCGATCAGTTGCCTCTTATCCAGAGACAAAGCATCCCCACCTTTGAGAATCCGATCATTTCCCTCAACCAGTACCAGGGCAGCCAGGCTGAAGCCGCCTCCAGGTTTTGCCACCGCTTTCATGGCATAGGAGCTGTATTGCTGCCAGGCCTGCTCGTTGTCCACATTGACTCTCACGATTCGAAATTTCCCTGCATAATCTCGCTCGAACTGAGCAAGCTCCGGAGACATCCGGGCGCACATGGGTCAGGTGTCTCTGTAATAGTAATAGAGCGTGTATTTTGGCGTCCCGGAGGGCGTCTGTGTCGAGGAGGCGTTTCCCTGCGCCTGGGGGCGGCTCGGAAAGCTCAAGTCTATGATTCCGGTCTGCGAGTTCTGGTCATAGACGGCCCCCAAAGTCTTTGCCAGGGTCCTGAGGGAGATAAACATCTTGCCCCCTTGCTGCGTGATGCCCGAAGTGACCGTTTTTCCATTGAGGGTAACGGAGGGGGTGTTGGGTGCCAGGTCAACCGGGCAAGGCTCCTTTTTGTCCCCTCCCACCTGGCACGAAGATTCGCCTTGCTGAAAATAGTTGAGCTTCAGCAATTTGGCGGCTTTCTCGATATCCACATACACTTCTTTTCCGGACTGAAGAACAGGACCGGAGTATGGCTTGTTTCGTATGTAGACGCTCCATTCCGGTTTGCCAAGGGCTGGACCAAGAATGCAGAATGTGATCATCCATATCGCAAGAAGCGTTCTTTTCCCAAAGAGATTTCTCACGTCAAATCACCCTCCCCTTGTTTTCTTGAAACCGCTCACCAACCCTTCCTCGGGGGAGGAAAGCAAGGCGCGGTTACGTTTCTTTCTCACCTCATGTGAATAACTACGGCGGTTTCGATGGTCGCCACCATGTTCATGAACATGTGCAGGCCGATCGTTACATAGGTGGAGGCGGATCGCAACCTGACGATGCCGAGAAGAAGCCCTGCCAGCAGAATTTGCAAAAACCCATAGGCACCATACCCCATGTGAAGCAGAGCCCACAGGAAGGCGGTGACAACAACCGCCCCCGTAGCGCCTAAAGGCGAGCTTCGGATGCCCTGGAATAGAAATCCCCTCATCAAGGTCTCCTCGAAAATGGGACCAACAACAACAATGGCGAGATAGAAGAGGGGAAGGAATCGGGCGGTCTTGTAAGCCTGAATCATTTTCTCCAGGACAATGGGCTTTCCCAGGGCGTATGTGAGAAGATCCCAGCAGGCAATGAACACAATGAGTAGGAGCAGCCATTCAAGAAAGACCCTGATAGGGACATTTCGAAATCCCAGATACTCCTTGAGGGGGTAATTCTTGCGGAGGGTTGCGAGCAAGAGAGTGACTCCAAAGCCTATGGGCGCAGAACCAAGAACGCTTAGAGCCATCACCAGACCCGCCCTCGAGTGAATCAGCCGCTCTATGCTGTGCATGGTCGTCTTGTGATGCTCAAGGGCTGCCACTAACCCAAAAAGGGCGCCGATGAGGAGAGAAACTGCCACAAATATGAACAGGATACCCGCAGTGAGGCCCAGAGTGGCCCACCCGCCCCAGGGGCTTCCAGGGGGCTCTTCTGTTTGTGACTCTACAGGCCGAGTCTCCTCTTCCACTATTCACCCTCCCGCAATGCTTTGGATTATTTCGGGGCCGGGAGCAACGGTTCCTGTTCCTGTACAGAGCGGCATGCTGTAAGGAATTGTCGGACAGCGGGTGGAGCGGTCCGGACTGGCTTTGCGAAAAAGTGAACGGCGTGTCGCACAATCATAATGCCGCTCAGGCGATTTCTTTCCGGCCTTGCAGAGTAAGAGACAGTGGTTTTGGGAATAACATGGAGGGGAGCTCGGGGAAGAGAGGAGAATGCGTCATGATCAAAAGTATTCTCGTGCCCATGGGATCATCCCGTTTCTCGTCATGTGCCTTGAAGCTGGCTGCAGGTCTTTCGAGCCGATTCGGCGCGAAGATCCAGCTCATGTATGTTGAAGACATATCGAAGATCAAGAATATCGCGCTGGCTTTCAAGGGCGCTGGAGGAGTATCCCTGGACCTGCCGATCCTGGGCCAGGAGGTGGAGCAGGTCAGGGAAATCAGGCAGGAAATTGAAGCGGAGAAGCGTGAAGTCTGGCGGATGTATGATGAGATCAAGCCCCAGATCAAGAGTCAACACGCCTTCCTGTCCCGGGAGGGAGAGGTCTCTGAGGAGATCCTTTGCGAGACGCGGAAAGTGGACCTTGTGGTGATGGGAAAATCTCTCCTCAAAGATGCCGTGGACTGCAGACAGGTACAGAGCGCCCTTATCAGGGTCATTCAAAGAACGAATAAGCCTGTTCTCGCGGTCTGCGAAAATCAGGACATTGGAAACCGTTTTCTGGTCGCCTATGACGGCTCCCGTGCGGCAAACAATGCGCTGAGAACCCTGGGGGATTTTCTGCCCTTCACCTCCCCCGAAATAACAATCCTGGCCGTGAAAAAGACGGAATGGGATGCCCGGAGCGTGCTCGGTGAAGGGGAGCAGTATTTCGAGCCTTACGGCATCAGGGCCGAAAAAATCTGGAAAACGGGAAGCGCCTCTGAAAACATCATAGCAACGGCCCGCGAGAAAGGGGCATCCATGATCGTAATGGGAGGATATGGGGAGAACAAGCTGCGGGAGCTTTTGATCGGCTCCACAACGGAGAAGGTTCTCAAAGGGGTGGATATCCCGGTGCTCGTGGCGCCTGCGGTATAGGGGGAATTCACAGCGATTTCACATTTTCCTGATATGATAAAGCGTTAAATTGAGAGGGGAGGGGGAGCTTGTCGTGAAGGGATTTCTCCTTACAGGGATCGCTGTTGTGTTTCTTGTGGTCCTCCAGGCGGAAGGCCGCTTCCAAAGTCTGACGGCCTGCCCTTGCGGAGGGGACGCACAGGCTCAACAAAAACACGAGCATCAAGGCCAGGGGGGACCCGGAACAATGGGTCCTGGAGGCATGATGTCCATGAGGGACATCTGTATGGCGAACTATAGAAAAAAACAATACAAGAGTGCCGGAGAGCGAGTCTTTTTGGCTGGAGAGAATCCCTCCGGCCAGCACATCTCTTCCAACCTGATGATGGCGAATCGCATGGCCCTGGGCTGCGCGAATTGTCACAAACCGGGTGGAAATGGGGGAATTACATTTCCGGACGGAAAGACCTCGGCCAACATAACCTGGCCCTATCTGGAAGCAAAGCATGACGGGGGGGACCCTGACCTCATCAGGAGAGCCGTCACAGAAGGGATCGCCTCCAATGGCGAGCCTCTTTCGCCCTGGATGCCCAGATGGAAGCTCAGCGACAAGGAATTCAAGGAGTTGCTGAAATACCTCAAGACTTTGAAATAAGCGAAAAGAGGGGCGCAGTCAGGCGCCCCTCTTCGAGTTTCCGCGACAAGGACTACTTTGTCTGCCCTCTTTCCTCCGTGCTGTCGGCGCCAGGGAGGTGCTGGTCAGGAGCATCTTTCAGGAAATCCATAGCATGGTATCCGAATGCCAGAATATCTCCTACGACCCCTACTGCAGCGATGATGGGCGCATTGGCGGCCATGGCGGGAATGAAGCCCATAATTCCGCCTGCCAGCCCGATCACATCGGTGACAACATGGCCGATGTCCACCCCCTTGTCCAAACGATCGGCGGCACGGTTCTGGGTGGTCGAGATCGCCTTCTTGGCATTGAGCGCCAAAGCAACTCCACGAAGTGCGGGAACGATGAGCTGCTCGGCCTGAGTCTTCAAGGGAGCAGGAACATAGCGCATCGCCTGATCTTTCACTGCAAAGACCGATTGGCTGAAAACAAAAACAGGGTCCTGCTGAACCAGGTCGGAGGTTGTGCGTGCAGCCGTTTTGGCGACATCCCGCAATTGAGTCTTGAAAGCCTTCCATCCATCCCGGGACTCCTTTGTAACTTCCAGCGTCTTTTCTCCACCCAGCGTAATGGTGACCTTGTCCCCGCCTCGCATCTTGGCGGCAAGGCCGGCGATCTGGGCGGAAAGAAGAAGCTGCTCCGTTTCAGGGCTCATCGGGTTGTCCGCGGTCTTTACTACCACAAGACCATCCCCGTCCTTCCTTGAAGCCTCAATCTGTGAAAACGCCGGTAATGTGAGTTGGGTGATCTCCTTCAACATGGGTGTTCTCTCCTTCCATAATTGCGACACTGAAATGATTGGCCGCTCACGCCAAACTCATGATAGCCGACTCATGCTCACAAGAAGATCAAAGTTCCCTCAAATTTTCATCAAAACCAGCGGCTTTCGCGCGTAACTGGGGGAAGGCGGTTTCGGGGATGTAAACTTGCGAGGGGTCGGGGGTCAGGGCCCGGGAATCAGAGAGGACGCAGGTAGGGCAGGGGGAGAGATTGGGTGGGGTGAGCGGTCACGCAAGCCCAGTCTCACTAAAGCTCAAGGACGACCAGAGCCACATCATCCGCGGGTTCTCTTCCGCCCAGGTGGGCCTGAAGTACGGCTGTGATCCGCTCCAGAATCACGTCAGGGGGGCAGTCACCGCATTCGGAAAAAGTATCGAAAAGGGTCTCATAGACGAAACGCTCCCCTGCCCCATTCTTGAGGGCGAGCACTCCATCCGTAAAGAGCAGCACCTTATCTCCAGACTCGACGGAGATGCTGATTTCCTCAAAATTCCCGTCATCGAAGAGCCCCAGAAAATATCCTTCACTGGTCAGGTGTTCGGGTATCTTACTGCCTCTGCGAAGGAGAAGCCCGTCTTCGTGGCCGGCTTTGCAGTAAGTCAGGCGCGACCGGGCCGGATCATAGGAGAGGTAAAAGAGGGAGGCGAAGTACTGGAGATCTTCCCTGATCCGGTCGCGAAAATCCCTATTCACCATCTCCAGGATTCGCTTCGGGCTCGTCTCGATTTTTCCCACTTCCCAGAGGAGACTCATGATCATCATGGTGAGAAGAGCTGCGGAGACTCCTTTGCCCCTCACATCCCCGATGAAGACATCCACCCGGGGCGCGGGCTCCTTGTAATGAATCAAGTCATAGAAGTCCCCTCCCACCTGACGGGAAGGGAGAAACATCGCACAGCCTTTGACAAGTCCGCATTCGCATTGATTCGGAGAAATACTTTGCTGAATGTTTCTGGCCAGATCCAGGTCCGCTTCGAGCTCCATCTGCTTTTTTGCCAGGGCAGCCTGATGCATGGCCACAAGCTCCCGCTCTTCCTTCAGGTATTCCTGGACAATGGCGAGATAGGTATTGCTGAGATAGTCCGTTACCTGACGAATGGTCGAGAGGAGCTTTCCGGGAGGGCCGTGGCGAATCAAATCACACCGGTTTTCCAGGTATTTCCAAAGAACCTCTCTGAAAAGAAAACAAACCTTAAGGAGGATCTCCATGGGAAAGCGGTAATCGGCGCCATGTCGCCCCAGGTCCTGTATTTCCTTCGCCCCTTCCTCAAGGAGAAGAACCCGAAAATCCTTCCCTGCGAGAATTTCGGAAACAGCGGCCAGAAGCAGACGAAAACGCTCTTCGATCAGCTCTTTTGGGAAAAGAGGAAATATTTCAGGGGCCCGGCTACCGGTCTCCTGCATGAATGCGGCCAGAATCAACTCCTGCTCTTCTGCGAGTTTCTGCACCTGTTTCTCCAGTTTCCTACCTCTTATCATAATACCACAAGCCAGGCACGGGTAATCCGAAGAAATGTGTTACCTGCTCCGGTCTGCTTCCAATACCACAAGACAGGCACGGGTAATCCCCGAGATTTTTGGAATCTCTTCCAGCACGTCCGGAGAGGGAAGATCATCCAAAATCAGGATCATCACCGCCTGCTCCCGAACTCCTTTTCGGCCCACCCGCATCTCCGCAATATTGATATTGCGGTTTCCAAGCAATGTGGCCACTCTTGCCACCATACCCGGCTGATCTTTCTGCCAGGCCA
>JACPDT010000175.1 GCA_016183865.1 Armatimonadota bacterium
CAGGGTTCGTTTCCTTCCCGCTTGTCACATCCTTATATCTGATCACATACTGGCCGAATTTCTGGTTAGGCGCCCAGGCTGTTCCGGTGTTCCAGGCACTGGACCACGCGCCATTGGCATCTGTGGGTCCGTAAGGACCGTTTTGGCTTTGAGAGCCGTCCGGATTGACGGAAAGACCGATCAGCATCCCGCCCGGGGTGCATCCGGTCACCCTTTGGACGATCGTGTCCCCTTTGATGAAGGCATTCTTGTCCAGATTCAGTGCAGGGTTCACCTGGGCAACGGGTGGGGAGACCGTGACATTCCAGAACACGCCATAGTCCTCCATCCATCCGATGTTTTCAGCTATGGGACGGACCCAGAACCGATACGTACCCGGGGACGAGGGGGCCAGGATTTCAAACTCGAATCGTCCGGTCGCACCTGGAGCAACTCCATCCGGTTTCACCGCCGCAGGACGCTGGGGATCCAGCCACCCGGGCGCCCGAAATTTCTCCCCTTCCCCGTTAGTACCAAGATGCACCCCCCGATTACCACCGGAAAGGCCCGTCCAGGTCGCCTGACCTGTGTTGCGAAAGTCCACCCAGAGGGAGATCTTCTGGCCCGGCTGAACCGTAGGATAGGCACTCTGGTTCACGAATGCACAGTGATAGGCATTCGGATCGGTCACGACCGACCCTGGCGCCGCACCCGCTTGAGGAGGAGGGTTCACTTGGGCAGCAGGGGCGGAGACAGTGACATTCAAATATACGCCATAGTCCTCCATCCATCCGATGTTTTCAGCTATCGGACGGACCCAGAACCGATAGGTGCCCGGGGATGAGGGCGCCTGGATTTCGAATTCAAATCGTCCGGTCGCACCTGGAGCAACCCCATCCGGTTTCACCGCCGCAGGACGCTGGGGATCCAGCCACCCGGGCGCCCGAAATTTCTCTCCTTCCCCGTTCGTACCCAGATGCACCCCCCGATTACCCCCGGAAAGGCTCGTCCAGGTCGCCTGACCTGTGTTGCGAAAATCCACCCAGAGGGAGATCTTCTGACCCGGCTGAACTGTGGGATAGGGGCTCTGGTTCACGAATGCGCAATGATAGGCATTCGGATCGTCTTGAACCGGAATCGGTTTTTCAACAAGCAGAACCCGTTTCGATGACGAGGTGTTTTCCTTTCCATCACCTGCGGCGACGCTCCAGGAATAGCGCCCCGGCCCTGGCGGGGTCCACGCAACAGAGTTCTCTCTGAACCAGCCGCGATCAAGGACCTGATTCCCCGACTCATCCCAAATGCGAATCGCATAATCGCGCCAAGCGTTAGGAGCGTTATCAGGGTCACCCTGGTCTTGCCAGCGAAAGGTAACAGAATCACCGGCCTTCATCTTTGAATTGTCAGGAGGGTCGAGCAGTTGGGGTGAGTTGGGCGGCATGTTTTGAGACACGGCTGTTGACGAAGGCGGACCTCCGCCGAGGAGTTCTTCGAGCCTGGCGTTGACACTCAAGCCAAAGGCGCTCGCAACAACTTCAGCATACTGCTGAGGATTGTTGCTGTCACTTGATGGCGCCCAGACCTTGAAGAAGTCCAGTATCGAACTCTTTCCCGTGAGCCCAGAAACGGTATTACCCAGACATTTCTGGCGAACATCCCAGACGAGCGCTTCCCAGCCGGCCTGCGGACTTCCAAACTTCACGAATCCCCCATCCGAAGGGGTATTGGGAACGTGACTTGAATATCTTAAGTTTCCGGGGTTATTGTTTCTGACAGATCGGCTCTCGGGTTTCCATCCTTCGTGCTTCATGATTTCCAGGCAGAATCGTTCAAGAAAATTTGAAGGAGACGGCCACCACAGAGTGTTGCCAGACAAGGCGCTTGGAGGAACCGGGGGAGGCGCGGGTACGGGTTCCGGTTCACCGGAACGAGTTGCACCCACGGACGCATACAAAAACCTGGTGGTCCATCTATCGGAGAAGCGTGTGGCTTGCTCAATCGGCACCCCTGCGGCTCCATTGGCTGGGTCATTGACCAGGAGTGTATTACCTCGATATCCTGATATGACAACCCAATGGTTAGGATAGGAGTTCGTGCCTGCGATGACTGGCTTTCCTTGCCGCAAAGACTGTCTTATATCGTCAAGAACACCTCTCCAGCTTCCGCCTTCTCGAAACCCCAGAATGCGAGCAGCACCTGCCCCTGGAACCCAGTCCGAGTTTCTGATGAGCGCATTTGGCTCGTTGGACCGGCGTATCATTAAATAGCAAGTGGCTAAACAGGCTTCTTTGTTTATCTGCCTGAACAAAGATTCGTTTTCGTATATCGCTCGATCATGCTGATTGAGGGCTGGTACCTGCAGACGTACTTCCTCCTCACTGTATGAGGGGGGAGACTGTGACAACGCGGCGCACAAGGCAATTCTAAACATCGACTTCAACCTCCCATTTCACCGACACTGTTCAAGCTCGTCACGTGGATGTTCCATTCTTGCAGCAGAAGTACCCAAAGTATACCAGCTCCTTTAGCTCAAATCCCCAGATGTCCGATCACGTTCTGCTGCCATAACAGTTCTCCCTGAGCATTGAAGGTGAATCCCAAACCCCACGACATAATCTGGAACAGGTTCGGGTCAGCGATACCGATCCATGGAGAATTCACCTGTGTATCTGAACTCTGCGTCTGGTAGTCGGGTTGCCCTGTGGATTCATTGTAACCCACGGTCTTCCAAGTTCCGGCCCCGGCGTTATACGTGTCCTTATAGGACAAGGAAAGCGTATCGGTCGTAACATAGAAAATTCCAAGAAAATCCACCGGGTATCCCCCGAGCCAAACTGTATCATCCGTTGTATTCCGGTCAAAGGATAGAATAAACGGCTGCCCTGAGAGAATCCAGGCGCGCCAGTCGTGGGTCGCCAGGTGGCCCACAACTCCATAGACGGAATCAATCACTTCACCTGCCTCATTAAAGGTGAGTTGACGGTAATCCCAAACATTGAGCTGGTACTGATCCGGGTTGCCCCAGACTGTCGGTTGAGAAGTGGTGTATTTATTATCTCCATTCCATTCTGAATATCCGGTTGTAAACCATTTCCCTGTGGATTGTTCGTATCGGCATACATACGTTTTCCCACCCATTATGCTCCCGAGGGGATCGTTTGCCCCAAGCCACCCGTCATCATTGGGCGCTGCGTCGAAGATAATCCGGAAGGGCTGACCGGACTTGATGTAGTCTTTCCATAGGGAGACCGTGAAGCTCATCCCATTGCTGGAAATCCCTGAAACGGTGACTGTGACCGCAGTGTTTCCGGCGGCGGCTACTTTGGGAACAGTGCATTTGATCTCTCTGTCGGACCAGGAAGTTACAGAGGCGGTGGTCCCGCCGAATGTGACGGTACTCTGTCCCTGAGTAGCCCCGAAGTTTGCACCCGTAAGGGTTACTTGAAAGCCGACATAAGCTGAGGCGGGGCTTAGCGAGTCGAGTCTGGGCTGGCCGCTCTGAACCGATACTTTCCCTGTTTCCGAGGGGTGGCGAGTGCAATGATACGAAGTATCACCGAGGGTTGCGAACTGGAAAGTATAGGTTCCACCTAGAGCGATATCTCCTGAATTGAAACTCCCGTTGTCTGCCGTTACCGTGTGTATCTGGCTTCCGCCGTTGCTCCACATCACCGTGTCTCCCGGGTTAATGTAGAAGTCACGAGGAGTGAAACCGGTATCAGATACGCCTACGCCTAGAGTTACGTCGCTTGTAGTATCTCCGGTCCCTACGACGATGTCAATCTTTCGGAAGGCGAGAGTGCTTCCCCCTGAATCCAGAGCGAAAACGGACACAGTCTTGTTCCCAAGAGGCACGTCCGCAAAGCTGAAACTCGTTGGAGTCCCGGGGATGCGATCACGAGTGTCTGCAAGGGGGGATGACAGGCCCTCTCCCGTAATCTCAACTCGAATCCTGGACACCTTTGAGGGGATCAGCTTTCCCAAAGGAGTCTCCCCTGGCCAGCGGATTGTGATGCTGATATTGCTCCTGTCCGCCCCACTCCCAGATCCCGAGGGCCCACCTGGAGATCTCCCCCCGCCGCCTCCGCCGCATCCGGAAAGGAAGATGGAAATGCAGAGTAAGACTCCGGCGACTGCCCCTAAAGGATCTCTTTTCATTGACACGTCATTGCCTCCAGTCAAAATCGCGTATTGTAATTTGTTGTAAATGTTCTGTCCTTGAAACTGTTTTGAGGGTTAACGTGGTCATCGCTGCTGTTCCACGTCCAGCCGAAACCCAATGCGTGATTGCGCCAAATTCTGTAAGCGAAACTCAGGTTCACCAAATCATTGACTGAGTCCACAAACGGCACGTTCTTGGATTGGTTTTGAGAAATGCCCACGAGAGCGATCAACCTGTCAGGAATCACGTAGATGCTCCAATTCATGCTTGAGAAGTGATTCACGGAAAGGATGCCTGTTCTCAAATTTTCGGAAATATTGGCATTGTGCCCCAGGCTGAGGGTGCTCTGATTTCGGAATGTTCTGGATAGGTTGAAACTGGTGCTTTGTGTAGAAAGCTCCGGCGAGATGCCGGTGTAGTCCCTGAACTCGGAAGCGAACCAACTGGTATTGAAGTTCCATCCCTTGAAAGCGTGATTCAAGGTAACGGAAGTATTCCAGGTTCGATTCTCTGTCGGGAAAGGGCCGGCGCCGAGTGTTTGGAACCCTGTACGGAAGTGATTCAGCATCAACTGAGTGGCCGGAGAGAGTAAATAGACCGCGCCCAGAGACATGTTGTCATTCAAGAGTCTGGATAGCGCAACCCCCCTGACATTGTTGTGGTAGCCTGAAAATCCGCTGGAAAGAGAAAGCCTGTTCGAGGCCCTCCAGGATCCGCTGAAATCGTATCCTTTTCGGTCATTGACCAGCCCCGGAGCACCCAGAGAAACATAGTCAACACCTGTTTTGTAGAAACTGCCGCTGAAGGCCAGGCTGGAGTCCCGATTGTTTGCCCTTACCTGCATCTTCCACGCCCTGTCTCTGAGTGGCTCTCGCCCCCGGGACTTGTCGTCCAAAAGGTTGATCCCATAAAGACCTTGCAGACTGATAAAAGGAGAAAAGCGGTAGCTCATATCAACTGCGGTAACATCATTGGTGGAAGGGGTCAGGGTGGGGCCGGAATTCATTATGGAATCGCTCAGGTCATAACTGTGAATGTTGAGAAGCCCCACGTCAACCTTTCTGCCCAGCGGGTATGAGACTTTTTGGGCCCACACATCCCTGGCGTATGCGCCGTTACTGAACGGCGATCCTTCCCTGGGTTGCTGCACCAGCATATGATTAAGATAAATCTTCCCTTTTCCGACCTGTTGCGTGACCCCCCCTGGTCGGCAAATCCATAGAAGCTTGCACTTGTATGGGGAGAAAGTTTGAAGGTCACATTGGAGGTTGAAGTTGCCCGCCCGCCGTTTGCCTCGTCATACAGCCAATTGCCGGAAAGATCGCCATGAATTTCCCGCTTGAATTTCGGCGTTTCCGTGAGTCTTTCTTCCACCTGAAAGGAGAAGCGAGGTTCTCCGACCACGAGGGGCTGATCATTAAACAGGAATCTTACCCGATACTTGTATTCCCCCCTAAAATCGGAGGGAACCAATAGAGGAACATACAGAACAAGGGTTTCCCCCACTTGCACCGGAGCCGTCCCGGGAGACACCGGGGTCGCAGTGACAAATGTATCGTTTTGAAACAAGTCAATCGAGATCGCATACTCACCGACGCGCCAGGGTACGGTTCCTGAATTGAGGAGTCCAACCCTGATGACCACCTGCTGGCCGGCCACTTGAACAGGAGGAGAGGCATTCGAGAAAACAATGGTGGCTGATGGCTGCGACCAGGCAGACCGACCGGCAGAGAAAATGAGAAGAACCAGAAAGATTGCAAAGGATCTCCGTATCATTCCTTCCCTCCTTTGGCGAGATCCAGGTCAACAGCGTTGCCGTCCTTAACCTGAAGTGGTTGTGTGTATAAGATTTTCCGGTCCTTTTCTACTACCAGCTCATACGGCCCGGAAGGGACGTGAGGAATATGGAAACCTTCTTTTCCCCCACCTTTGGCCTGAAGAACAAGCTCCCTGAAGACAGGGGTCTGTCCCTTGCTCTCAAAAATAAGAGAGGCTTTCAGGAGAACCCGAGCGCCCTCCCAGGCCATGGGAAGAGTTGCAGAAAAGGAAGCGCCCGGAATTGAGATCTGAAGACAAGCCTCCACAGATACATCTTCACGGGTCTGGGAGGTCGTATTGCCCCGAAGAGCACGCACGGCGATCAGGCTTGATGTCCCGTCTTCGGCCGCCCTGGCCAGGACTGATGGCGGAAGGTACAAGACTTCCTCCCAGCTCTTCGAGGAGGAAGCCCCTATCTGAATCGGAGTTTCCAGAGCCTCGGACAGAGTTTCTCCAAGAGGAGATCCTTTCTGGTTGAGAAACGAGGTCTCGCGCTGGGAAAGAACGAGACCCTCGCCCTTGCTTTCCTCCACGGAGAATGTTTGACGGGAATAAGTATTTTGAGTCAAAGAATAGGGTTTTCCCTCAGGGGCAGCGGAGACTCGGACTGAATACGTGCGGCCGGGGGGACGAGGTGTGGAAATCGCGGCAGAACTTCTGGGGAGGGACTCTTTTTGGGGAAGCCCAGCCTCCGGCACGCTTGGAAGAGGCGGAGGCGAGCTGGGGATGAAGGGACGATACGGTGTTGATGGCTGTGTGGAGGTGCTGCCGGTTACGGGGGATTGTATTGAAGCGCCGTCGGTCACGGGACCCGTTGGCGTTCCGGACGGCGATCCTGTCGCAGGCGAGCCTGCAGTTCCCTCTTTGACTTCCAATGTCACAACATACTCTTTTTCCTTTCCGCCTCCCTTGGCCAGAAATGTGCAACGGTATTTGCCTGCCGGAAGATCGAAGGTGCAGAAGAATGAGGCTTCCACCCGGTCGGTGCTGGACCGAATTTCCACTTCATCGCGGTTTTCTGGAAAGTTGACATAGAGATTCTGCGGCTTGTCCTTGATCTGCAGTTTGAGTGGTGGATACAGATTGTCATCGCGCCGCACTGAGAATCGCACCACGGGTAACGGCATCTGTCCAGGGATAAGAGAAAGCTCCTGTTTGTCCGGCGAAATCTCGAAATCTCCCCCTGCAGTGGGTGGGCCTACAACTCTTATTCTGAAGGGAACCCGCCCTGGTATCAGGTCTGTGCCGTAGGCAACTTCCAGGGCTGCCGGAATCTGACCTATTGGCGTTCCTTCCGGCGCGCCGATGTGCAAAACAAGACCTTTGCTTTGTAAGTCAGCAGCAGTAAGGAGAAGTTCCGGCCCCCACATGGCGCCACAGGATAACCATGCGGCCAAGTCTGACGGCACCCCTGATAGTCTAACTGTGAACTTCTCAGGCGGCGGACCTTGAAACAGTGCGGGGATCGGTATTTCCTTGCTGTATGCTCCGGGAATGACCTCTGCGTCTACAAGAGAACCTATGATGGCACTCCCGCCTGCGCCCTGTGCGACCGCAACGATTTGCTCCATCGCGTCATTTTGAGGATAATCATCAGTGGTCTGAAGCGTGACTTTGGCCTTCAATACTCGACTGCCGGAGTACGCGGGCGTCCACAGAAATTCCAGCATCTTCTCCTCTCCTGAGAGGATAACAGGGATAGACAACTTCTGTAGTTCAGATCCGCTGTCTGTAATGATCAGAGAAACATTGTTTTCCGTGGCCCCACCCTTATTTTGGATTTTGATTGTCACGGTTGTCGGAATGCGGTGCTGTGGGGTCTTACCCACATCCAAGAAGGTAACGGCCCCGTCGTGATGAGTTGTCGCTACGATGACCCCCGGATCCAGTTGAAAGCTGAAAATCTGACTTGGGGTCCCTGTGGCGCCGATCGCATCGAGCCCGTATACTCTCCAGTAGTATGTGAAGCCTTTGGAAAGCACAGGAGCATCAAGGGGGTATTGCATGAAAGTATTGTTTGTTTCTCGGCTGAACAGGATGTTGGAAAGATCGGCTTTGTCGGACAACTGAAGCCTGTATCTCAGCGCATTCGGGACAGGGCTCCAGGCGAACTGTGAGTATTGGCATTGAGGGGAGATGTCAAGGACGGGGGCGGCAAGAGGGATGTTCCTCCGCCGGTGCTAGCAAAAGACAGTGTGAATTGAGCGACTGCTGTCTTTCCCGCCGCCACCATTAAGCTCATCTTCGATGGAGAGACTGCATAGCCTTGTTTGGACAGCGCAACCACGTGAGAGCCCTGGGATACATTGGTGAGTGTAACAGGAGTGAATTTTCCTGTAGGCTGACCGTCCAGAAAGACAGCAGAACCCGACACGTTGTCAGTGACTGAAATGGCTCCCCTACCACTTATTCCGATCGTGACGTCCTGGGCTATGGCTGTGAGATTACCGCACAGGAACAGCAAGATGGCTATCAAAAAAGATAAGCATACCCTCTGTAGGCTCTTTGGACGCACGAAACCACCCCATTCATTGGAAGTTATAATTCATCAGCCTTTCCGGCAGAGAAGTTGAATTTGGTTGAAAGGCTCAGAAACGGACAAGGAGATTCTACCATATTTATGTCCATAGGTCAAGTATTAATATGCCCAATAGATCATTGATCTCACCCCGTGTCTCCTATATGATTGAAGGGCTGTAAGGAGTGATGTGGGTGGGCAACATCTACAGTGAGATCGGGAAGAATGTCCGTGAATTGAGGCTTCAATTGGGGCTGACCCAGGAGAAGCTTGCTGAGCGGGTTCACGCTACTCCCTCGTATATTGTCCGGATAGAGCAGGGGACGAGAAAGCCCACGCTTGATTTCCTTGCCCGTCTCGCAACGAGTCTCAATGTTCCTCTACCCCAGCTTCTTCGCAGGGAGGCGGTTCCGCGCGAGTCCTTGCTGATCCGTGAAATCAACACACTTCTTGAGGGTCAACCCGAGTTGGTCTTGCGATTAGGGCACAGGCTGGTGAGTACTCTCGTAATGTTTATGGTGGAGGAAAAGGGCGTGAAGGGCCTCCAAAAGGCGGCAGAGGGGCGCTCCAGCTACAGGGTCTCGATGACCGTGCGGGGTCGGCGACGGGATGCGGGGAAACCCAGAAAGGGCTGAAGGTCAAAGCACGCTATTCGGCGCGAGACAAAACCTCCAGATACGGGAGACCGGCTTCAATGTGGTTTTCCTGAGAAACACTACGGTGGATTGCCAGACTGGAATCACTCGATGTAAATGAAGCGCGGCGGACGAAAAATCTTCCTGGATGAGGAACTTGCGATCACGGCCTCCTGGATGTCGTCTCCCGCAAGATAGCCTCGATATCCAGACCCTTGAACTTCTGCATAAGATCTTTGTCATTCAGCAGTTCTGCGATTTTGGGGTTGTTCAGTAGAAGCTCGAACTGTTGTGCCTGAATGGCTTGCTGAATCTCCGGGTCTCTGACCAGCGCCCGGAGCTTGGGCTCGGAAATCAATCGGACGATTGCAGGATGGTTTTGAAGCCGCTCGGTCAAGACAGGGTCGCTTGTCACGATTGTGAGTCTTGCCAGGACAGCCAGGGCTTTCTTGTCAACAGGATTGAGACGTTCCGCGGCAGACCCGAAGAGGGAATGGTGCAGCTCTTCTCTGAGAGAGACGAAAGGACCCGCGACTGCAGGCTGTTCCTTGACGACTCTCTTTTCCTGGACTTGTTCCGTTGCAACGGGAAGACCCGCGCCGTCACTCGTTTTGGCCGCAACCGGTTTCCGCGCATCCTGAACCGTTTGGTCAACACTCGCAACAAGCTCGATTCCTGTTGCAACAAGCAGGACCAGACAGGTGCCCCAAAGAGCGCCCAGAGCTGCGCCTCCCATCAGCTCCCATCGGGTTCGAACAGGCAGACCGCCAGCCTTCCGTTGTTCCTCTCTTTTCTTTATAGGGTGTTCCAGGACCAGAGTGACAACTGCGAATAACAGGAGACCTGCGGTCACCATGGCAAGGGGCTGTTGCAGGACAAGAGGAAAGAGCTTCATTGCCTTTACGAGCCAAAGGGTAAGAAAGGAAAAAGGCTTGGCCAGAATGCCCGCCAGGGCGAGAGCCAGAAAGGCTGCCAGGATGCGCAGGGCCCCGCGGATATATCCGACAATTGCCAGAATCAAGATCACACAAACGCCTATGAAAGTGAATGCCACGGACGCCACCCTCCCTTGAGTTCCCCGCCCTTGGGAATGATAGGAAGACTGATTTCTCCACTTTGCTTTTGTTTTGCAATTTCCTGGAGAAATCGGGGGGTTCCTCCCTGGATTCTGTTTTT
>JACPDT010000182.1 GCA_016183865.1 Armatimonadota bacterium
ATCTTCATGAGCCAGTGTTGAAACGGCGCCGTCCCACGATAGGTCTTGAGGCTCACGTAGGCTTCCACAAAGACATCGTGGACAAGCTCCTCCAGCACAGACCTGTTGCGGGCAAAGCTCCACATCCGGGCCGCTACTTGTTTCTGATGACGTAGCACGATTCTTGCGAAGGCATCGCCATCTCCGGCGAGACAGGCCCGAATCTCCTGCATCTCCTCCGGCGCCTCAGCCGGGGGGGATTCTCCGGCAAGCCGCATGGGGCGTATGCTGTGACCGGAAAGGCCCGGGCCCGATGAGAGCAAGTCCTGCCAGGTGATTGATAGTGCGTTCACGCTCACGGCATTATCCCCTTCTTGGGAGGTTGGCCCGCTTTCTCTCCATTTAGACGCATGCTTCTCGCCATACGTTCACACAAATGGTGGTGAAAACCTGCCTTTTGGTTACCCTTTCCCCGGAAAAAAGCAAAAAGTTTCAATGCGTTGAATTCCTGGAGGAGGGAGCGTGTCCAACGGGAGGTTAAGACATCATGATGAACAAAGTTCTGTTGTTTGCAGTACTGCTGCTCCTGCCTCTTTCCATGGGCGCCCAATCCCAGGAAAAGGCCCCCGACCAATATGAAGTCCTTCTTGAAAGGCTGAAAGCCGGTAAAGGGACAGTTGATTTCAAGGATCTCAGAATGGCTTATGCAGACACCCCCGGCTATGATCCATACGGGACTGGCAAGGATAATGTGCGAAAACAGATGTTCACCGCTCTTAAGGAGAAGAAATATGAAAACGCTCTTCAGCATGCGGAAAGTATCCTGAAGAATACTTATGTTGACATAGATGCCCATATTGTCTCAGTCGAGGCATATGAGGCACTTGGAAAGCCGGAGCAAGCGGGGCGACACAAGCAGATTGCGAGAGGACTTATTGGATCCATATTGGAGTCGGGAAACGGGAAGAGTCCTGAAACTGCATTTCCAGTGATCTTCGTTCATGAGGAATATCTGGTCTTGAGCATTCTCCGACTGCAGCCAAAGTCCCAATCACTGGTCACCGTCCAAGGACACAGCTACGACAAGCTGGAGACGGTTCATTCCGGCACTCAGAAGAATGTGACATTGTTTTTCAATATTGACGTCATTTCGAAGTGGCTTACCAAGACTTTTCAGAAGTGAACGGAATCATCAAGCATGAAACTCCTGAAAATCGGCATTTCCGGTGTTCGAGGGATCGTGGGCGAGACGATCACGCCTGATCTGGTTATGGATTTTGCCTCGGCTTTCGGGACCTTTTCCGACAGAAGGAAAATTCTGATAGGCAGGGATACGCGAGTTTCAGGCCCCATGCTCCACACGGCGGTTCTATCCGCCCTGTCGGCGGCAGGCTGCGATGTTGTGGAATTGGGAATCTGTCCGACTCCCATCCTGCAGTACATGGTAAAAAGACTCAAGGCCGGAGGGGCTGTTTCCATCTCGGCGGGCCACAACGGCTGGGACTGGAATGCGCTCACCTTCATCAACCAGGAAGGGATGTACCTGAATGAATTCCAGGGTGAGGAGATTCTGGACATTTATCACCTGGGACGGTTCTATAAGGCCCCCTACAACAAGCTGGGGCGGATCGGTCCCAAGCCCGATTTCCTGGACGAGTATTTCCGTTCCCTGATTCGATATCTCGATATGGAACGGATTAAGAAGGCCCGCTTCAAGATCGTCATTGATGCCTGCAACGGGGCCGGGGCGAAGATGATAGACCTTTTCTCAAAATCCCTGCATTGTAAGCTGATCGCCGTAAATAACGAGCTTTCAGGCTTTTTCCCTCATCCCCCTGAGCCCGCGCCTCGCAACGCCACGGAAGCGGCTTCCATCGTCAAGCTGACAGGGGCTGATGTGGGTTTTGTCCTGAACAGCGACGTAAGCAGGGTTTCCCTGATAACGGAAGAGGGTGAGCCCCTTTCCGAAGAATACACTCTGCCCCTTGTGGCCGGCCATTTTCTGCGGAGAAAACCCGGCCCGGTGATCACCACGCACTCTACTTCTCGTATGATCGCGGATGTCGCCCTTTCTCACGGGTGTCCTTTAGTGAGGACAAAGGTGGGCCAGTCCTTTACCGTTCAGACTCTGGTCAATGAGGAAGGATCCCTTGCAGGAGAAGGGAGCGGAAGCATTGCCTTGAGGGATTTCCAGCCCGCCTTCGACGGTTTCCTGGCCATGGGAGAAATCCTGGAAACGATGGCGACTTCGGAGAAAAAACTCTCGGAGCTTGCGGCTGAGCTTCCGCGCTATTACATGTTCAGGGAGAAAATCTACTGCCCTCCGTCCAAGGCCCATTCCATTGTCAGCAGGCTGAAGGATTTCTTTTCAGGCGAGGAAGTTTCCTACGCCGATGGAATCAAGCTCGAAAATGAGGATGGATGGATCCATATCAGGGTTTCCGTCACAGAGCCCATGATCCGGATCATCTCGGAGAGCGCAATACAGGAGCAAGCGGAGAAAAGACTCCAGAAAGTACTGAATTTCATCTCACAGTTCATCTGACATGAAAAAAACTCTAACACTGAAAATCAGCATCTCCGGCGTGAGAGGAGTGGTAGGCGACAGCCTCACGCCTCAGCTTGCATCCCACTTCGCCCAGGCCTTTGGAACCTATCTCAACGGTGGAAAGGTGCTGGTGGGCCAGGATCCGCGCATCTCCGGCGTCATGGTCAAAAATGCAGTCTTCTCGGGACTTCTTTCGGTCGGCTGCCAGCCCGTGGATCTCGGCATATGCCCGATTCCTTCTTTCTTGTACCTTACAAAAGAAAGCGAAGGGAAAGGGGGAATCGTCGTAACGGCGAGTCACAATCCCGATGACTGGAACGGCCTCAAGTTCATAAGCGAGGAAGGCTTGTACCTGAACCCATCCCAGACCGAGGAATTCCTGGACATCTATCACCAAGGGGAGTTCTCCATGGTCAAGGCCGACAAATACAAGGCGATTCTTTCGGAGGAAGACCCCACTATGCCTCATTTCCACAAGCTCCTGGCCTATCTGGATGTCCATCCCATAAGGGAGAAGAAATTCAAGGTTGTGGCCGACTGCTGCCGCGGAGCGGGCGCGAAGCTCCTTCCGAAATTCCTGAAGAGTCTGGGATGTCATGTAATTCTTGTCAACGAAAAAATCGACTCCGCCCGGCCCCATCACCACGAGCCGACTGTGAGCAACATCACCCATTTGTGCCATGAGGTAAGAGCGCAAAAGGCGGATATCGGTTTCGCCCAGGACGCGGATGCCGATCGCCTGGCGATTGTTGATGAGAAGGGCCGGGCCCTGGGCGAGGAGCTCACTCTGGCCCTGGCCATGAATCACGTCCTGGCGGGAAAGCCCGGCCCTGTTGTGACGAACCTCTCCACAACTCGAGCCCTGGATGACCTGGCGCGAAGGTACGGGGTCCCCATCTTCAGGACAAAGATCGGCGAGATTCACGTTGTTCAGGAGCTCCTCAGGCAGAAGGGGATCATTGGGGGTGAGGGCAACGGGGGCGTCATTTATCCTGAGATTCACCCGTGCAGGGACAGCTTTGCGGCCATGGGGCTTGTCCTGGAAGCCATGGCCCGTTGCGGAAAGACCGTGTCCCAACTGCGGGATGAGATTCCCTTGTATTACATGATGAAAGACAAGGTCCAGGGCTCTTTCCAACAAGCCTATGGAATCCTCAGAGGGCTTACGAAGAAATATGCGGGACAGCAGAAGATTTCCACTCTGGATGGGTTGAAAATAGAGTATGAAAATGCCTGGGTCCACATTCGGCCATCCAACACGGAGCCCATCATCAGGGTCATCGCCGAAGCCGGAAGCCCGCGGGAGGCGCAGACGATGATGAGACAATTCAAAAAAGAGATACTGGGTCTTAAGACATGGAAATCATCATAAAAGAGGATTATGACCGGATTTGCAAGGAAGCCGCATTTCTCATCCGCCGGGCCTGGATGAAGAAAAGAAATCTGGTCCTGGGACTGGCGACAGGGAAAACCCCTCTGGGCGTCTATCAAGAGCTGATCGCGATGTCCAGAAAAGGAGAATTGGATTTATCCGGTGTCATCGCTTTCAGTCTTGACGAATACCTCGGCCTCCCGAAGTAGCACCCCCGAAGCTTTGCCTCTTTCCTGAACAAGCATTTCTATGACCATATCCCGATCAAGAGGGAAAACATCTTCCACTTGAGCGGCACCCCCGATGACATCGAAAACCACTGTCAGGACTATGAGGCGAAAATCAGGAACGCCGGGGGCGTTGACATACAGCTCCTGGGAATCGGCAGGAACGGGCACATCGGTTTCAATGAGCCAAGCTCCTCGCTTGCATCGAGAACAAGAGTCAAAACATTGACCCTGGAGACGGTGGAAGCGAATGCGCAGTGTTTCGAAGACCAGGCACAGGTTCCCCGATTCTGTCTCACAATGGGGATCGGGACGATCTGTGAAGCAAAGGAGATCCTTCTCCTGGCGGAAGGATCCGCCAAGAGCCAGGCGATTCGAGATTGTGTCGAAGGACCTGTCACCGCCTCGGTTCCCGCGTCTTTTCTCCAGATCCACCCCCAGGCGAAGGTCATCATAGACAATGAAGCAGCCTCACTCCTGGAGAGAAAAGAGTATTACCGGTGGGTCTATGAGAACAAGCAACGGGTAAGTGATTTCCTGAAACAGGGGTAAGGCGCCGATGAACCCGAGCATCTATCGTCTCATTGATATTACGCGGTTTACTTCCTTCGGCCTGACCGTGGTCTACTTCGTAGCCGCTTATGGACACGGCACATGGAGTCGCTTCTGGGGAATCATCTCCCTCTCCCTCCTTTTCTTTGTCCTCTTCCCCCTCTATTTTGCCGGAAAGTTCAGGAAAGCGGCCTCTTACACTCATTTCACAGTGATCATAAGCACTCTGATCATTACCTGCGCCATCTTTCTGGATGGAGGGACAAGGAGCTCGATTTTTGTCTTCTATTTTGTGGCCCTTGTCACAGCGGCGCTGCGTCTTGGGCGGAGAGGCACAATGATGTATGCCCTGCTGATATCGGGTTTGTATTCTTCGATCGTTCTCCTTGAGCTTTTCCGACATACACCCGTGGATCTCCCTTCATTGCTCATCCTCCGCGCTGGAGTTCTCCTCTTGTTCGGCTGGATAAGCGGCCAGGTAGCGCAGATGCTCTTTGATCGGATCTCAGCCACCGAGAGGGCTTATCGTGAGCTCTCCGAAACCCAGGCCCAGTTGATTCAATCCAGCAAGCTCGCCGCCGTGGGTCAACTGGCTGCAGGAATGGCTCATGAGATCAACAATCCCCTTGAAGCCATAACAGGAAGCGCCCAGGCCCTCAGAAAAACCGTCAAGGGAGAGGACAGCGAGCTCCTCGATTTCATCCTTGAAGGGACGGAGCGATGTGGAGTCATCGCGCGGAAACTCATTTATTTCGCGCAGCCACAGCCTTCCGTCGTAAAGGACACATCCCTGACGCAGGTGATGGACGACACCCTGGATCTCCTCGAAAACCAGGCCCGAGACGACCGGATTGCGATCATCAAAGAGTACGAATCCGATCCCACCGTCCTGGCCGATCCCAATGAATTAAGTCAGGTATTTCTCAACATTCTCCTCAATGCCCGGGACGCAATTCTGGAAAAATTGATGCGCGACAGCGGCACCGGAGAAATCCGCCTCAGGATCGGGCAAGCCGACTCCCGGGTCTTTGCAGAAATCAGGGACAACGGGACAGGAGTATCTGCCGACCTTCTCCCCAGACTGTTCGACCCCTTTGTCACCACGAAAGACGTAGGCAAAGGAACCGGCCTGGGCCTCTCCGTGAGCCTTGGCCTTGTAAAGAAAATAGGCGGCGAGATACTCGTAAAGTCCCACGTGGGAGGGGGAACCACATTCACGGTGTCCTTGCCCGAAAGAAAGGAAAGCCCTGATGCGTGAACGTGACAGCGTCATAACGAAAGTCCGGAGAGGGTGCAGTTGAAATTCACGGGTAATTTACGCCGCCCGTAACCGCACCCGATCCAGGAATGCTCCATCTCATCCCCGTGCGATCCAGGCGAACTTTTCCCACGATGAACTATGCTAGAGTTTCGCCATTTCTGAGTTGATTTCTTTGAAATAGGATCGTCCCACCTGCCGATGGATAGGGTAGA
>JACPDT010000169.1:0-9468 GCA_016183865.1 Armatimonadota bacterium
TGCTGACATCCTCATTCTGACTCCTGGATTCTGACTCCTGCATTCTGACTCCTGACTACTGACTCCTGACTACTGACTCCTGGATTCTGACTCCTGACTACCTGAGTAGTGTAGACAGGATGCAGGAGTCAGAATTCAGAATAGCCTGCGAGTAGGCCTCCAACAGCTTGCTGACCTCCTCATTCTGACTCCTGGATTCTGACTCCTGACTACTGACTCCTGGATTCTGACTCCTGGATTCTGACTCCTGCATTCTGACTCCTGACTACCTGAGTAGTTATCACAAGCTGCTATATAGCCAAGACGACCGGCCACGCCGGTCGTCCTTGTTTCTGCAATCGAGATTCCTGAATTTTCCCTTATTTCCGATTCTGGTTGTCGTGTTTTTGCTTGTAGATGGATTTGCTCTGTACATTCTGATCGTGTTGCAGCTTGGCCCGTTCTTTGTTGGTCAGTGTCCCATCCGATTTGAACCGGGTTTCCTCGCGCTGGATGCGGAGCTGACCCTTCTCCAGGCGCTTCACTTCGCCTTTAGTGAGGGAATCGTTCTTGACTCCCTGGCCGATCCTCTGCTGTTGATGCACTTGCCTGTGGTTTACCCGGGGATCCCTGGGCGCTGCCCAGACGAGGGTTCCAGTAAGAAAAATGACTCCGAGTGTCCCTGCAATTACCTGCTTTACTTCCATGATAGACCTCCTTTTTGAATTTGCCCCTATATCAGGGATTCCGACGGAATTCTGCGGGGCTTTCCCTAATTATAGCACTTTGACGCAAAAAGGGAAAGGAAAGTTCAAAAAACCCGGGAGGGGAGGAATGGCGGCAATCGGAGGAAGAGCCCTCGTTTCCATAGAAACTGCAAATAGGAGGGGCAAGGAGTGAGTGTTTTGGCAAAGATTGCAGTCATCCCGGGGGATGGAATCGGCACTGAGGTCGTGAATCAGGGGGTTCGCGTTTTGGAGTGTGCGGGGCGGCTTTGCGGTTTCACGTATACTCTGAAGTGGTTTCCTTTCGGTGCGGAGCATTATTTGAAAACAGGCGAGATCTTTCCGGTTGCAGCCTTTGATGAGATCCGGACAATGGACGCGATCTTGTTGGGGGCCATCGGCGATCCCCGAATTGAAACCGGTCTTCTGGAACGCGGCGTTGTAGGAAAATTGCGTTGGGATCTGGATCTTTATGTGAATTTGCGGCCTGTCGTACTCTATGCTCCCCAGCTTACCCCCTTGAAGAACAAGGGCCCGGAGGATATTAATTTCATTATTGTCAGGGAGAATACGGAAGACAGCTATCTTGGGCTGGGGGGATTCGTCAAGAAGGGCACTCCCGATGAGGTCGCCATATTGGAGTCCATCTACACCCGAAAAGGCGTGGAGCGGATTATCCGGTATGCTTATGAGCTCTGTCGGAAACGGAATCAGAAGAAAAAGTTGACCCTTTGCGACAAGGCGAACGCGATACCTGTCCACGATCTCTGGCGGCGCGTCTTCCGGGAGGTGGGCAGGGAATATCCTGACATCACACAGGACATGGCTTACGTGGATGCCACGGCCATGTGGATGGTCAAAAATCCCGAGTGGTTCGATGTGATCGTTACTACGAATATGTTCGGAGACATTTTGAGCGACTTGGGCGCCATGCTGCAGGGAGGTATGGGCATCTGCGCATCGGGCAACATTCATCCCGGTAAAGTCTCCATGTTTGAGCCGATTCACGGCTCTGCCCCAAAGTATGCGGGGAAGAACTCAGCAAGCCCGATTGCCGCCATTCTTTCCGTTTCCATGATGCTTCACTACCTCAGCGAGAAACTGGGCCCGCCATACGCGGCAGGGGGGGATCTCGTGGAGCGATCTGTGGCTGAGCTCTTCGCGTCAGGGCGCATCCAGGACCCTTCCGCATCAAGCGGCATCAATACCGACGCCATCGGTGATCTGGTCCTGGAAAAAATGACGGCAGGGCGTCCTGCATCCGCCGGAACGCCTGCGTGATAATACAGGGAAAATGATGGAGATTGGTGAAGAGTACCAGGCTTCACAGCAATCATAACAAAAAAGGGGGTTTCTCAATGTCAGAAGTCGCAGTCAAAGAAGTGGAAACAAAATCAGGCATCCCGATCAAGACGATTGCCGTAATCGGCGCCGGAACCATGGGAAGCGGGATAGCGCAGACGGCCGCCCAGCTCGGTTTTTCGGTCATCATGCGCGATGTGGATCACAAGTTCGTGGACAAGGGCCTCAAAGGGATCAAGGACAGCCTTGCACGGTTTCAAAAGAAGGGGGCCCTTACGGAAGCCGACATGAACCAGGCTCTGGGAAGGATCATGTGCACCACCGATCTTTCCGCAATCAAGGAAGCGGATCTTGTGGTCGAGGCTGTTACGGAAGATATGTCCCTGAAGAAGGAGCTCTTCCGTGAGCTGGATCAGCTCTGTCCTCCGAAGACCGTCTTTGCTTCCAATACTTCTTCCTTATCCATCGCCGAGATGTCTCTTGTCACCGGCAGACCCGAGAAATTCGTGGGCATGCATTTCTTCAACCCTGTCCCCATGATGAAGCTGGTGGAAATCGTCAGAACCCCTCGAACCTCGGATGAAACCTTTCACACGGCCTTCGAGGTGGCCAGGAAGCTCGGGAAGACCCCTATCGGGGCAAAAGATACCCCTGGCTTCATTTTCAACCGTCTCATCGTCCCTTACCTCAATGAGGCCATGTGGGCTCTTCATGAGGGAGTCGGGACCGTGGCCGACATTGACGCAGCGATGAAACTGGGAGGAAACATGCCCATCGGCCCCCTGGCCCTTCTCGATCTGATCGGGATAGATGTGCAGCTTCTGGTTTGCGAGACCTTTCACAGGGAATTCGGTGATCCGAAATTCCGCCCTTGCCCGCTCAACCGGCAGATGGTTCGTGCAGGGTATCTGGGCAAGAAGTGCGGCAAGGGGTTTTATGACTACACCACAGATCCCCCCACGCCCCGGACATTTTAGTATCGGACAAGGAGGCACGCTATGACGCTCACCACGCAGCAATACAAGAATTTGATTCTATCCCAGGATGACATGATGGGTGTGATCACGATCAATCGGCCGCAAGTCATGAATGCCCTTGATGACGCCACGATCGCGGAGCTGAGTCAGGCTGTGGATCAAATGGACCGGGACCCCTCGATTCGCGTGATTGTGCTCACCGGAGGGGGCGAGAAATCGTTTATTGCAGGCGCCGACATTACGGAGCTACGTAAAGTGACGCCCCTGGAGGGGGTGGCGAAATCGGAGAGGGGTCATGCCCTTCTTTTGAAACTGGAGAGCATCGGGAAGCCGGTTATTGCCGCGATCAACGGGTATGCCCTGGGCGGAGGCTGTGAGCTCGCCATGGCGTGCGATATCCGGATCGCCAGTGAGAAAGCCAAATTCGGGCAACCTGAAGTGAATCTTGGAATCATTCCCGGGTACGGGGGAACCCAGCGTCTTCCCAGGCTTGTCGGAAAGGGACGAGCCCTGGAGCTGATCATGACCGGTGATTCAGTGGATGCAGAGGAGGCTTATCGGATCGGGCTGGTCAACAAGGTCGTGCCCCCCGAGAAGCTGATGTCCACCTGCAAGGAGATGGCTGCGAATATTGCGGAAAAGGGCCCTGCAGCGATCGCCCTGGCCAAGAAGGCGGTTCATGTCGGAATGAGCATGGGTCTTGAAGACGGTTGCCGGTATGAGCTTCTCCAATTCGGAGTTTGCTGCGCCACGGAAGACAAGCAGGAGGGGCTTTCCGCTTTCCTCCAGAAGCGAAAACCTGATTTCAAGGGGCGCTGACATGGTTTTCAGGCTTAACGAGCAGCAGGAAATGATACAGGATACGGCCCGGAAGTTCGCCCAGCGCGAGATAGAGCCTCAAGCGGCCCGTCTGGACGAGGAGGGCAAATTCTGCTGGGAGATCCACAATAAGCTCTCCGAGCTGGGTTTCATGGGGATGCTGGTTCCGGAGGCTTATGGCGGGATGGGGGCAGATGCCGTCAGCTACGTGATTGCCGTGGAGGAGTTGACTGCAGCGGATCTTTCCCAGAACATGACCATGACCTTGCACAATTCCCTTGTGGCTTTTCCTCTCATGGCTTTCGGCACGGAAGAGCAGAAGCGGAAATACCTGCCCGGTCTGGCTTCAGGGAAGAGCCTGGGGGCCTTCGCTCTGACCGAGCCCGGCGCGGGCTCTGATGCGGCCAATCAGGAGACCACAGCTCGCAAGGATGGGGATTCATGGGTCTTGAAGGGAAACAAGATCTTCATTACGAACGGCAGTATCGCCGATTTCCTCCTGGTTTTTGCGGCAACGGACCGGGAGGCGGGGAAAAGGGGGATCTCCTGTTTCATTGTGGAGAAGGAGACCCCCGGCTTTTCCGTCACAGGGACGGAGAAAAAAATGGGAATCAATGCGTCCCCCACTGCTTCTCTGGCTTTTGAAGACTGCCGCGTACCCGAAACTGCTCTCCTCGGGAATCCGGGCCAGGGATATGAGATTGCCTTGAAGACCCTGGACGGAGGACGGATTGGGATCGCAGCTCAGGCCGTCGGGATCGCCCAGGGTGCCTTGAGCGCCTCGGTCCGATATGCCAGGGAAAGAAAACAGTTCGGCAGGCCCATCGGGGAGTTCGGAGCCATTCAGAACATGCTGGCCGATATGGCCACCCGGATTGATGCTGCCAGACTCCTTGTGTACAAGGCCGCCTGGATGAAGGATGAGGGTCTTCCCTATACAAGAGAATCCGCAGAATGCAAGCTCTATGCATCGGAAACCTGTACCTGGGTGACCCAATGCGCTGTGCAAATTTTCGGGGGGTACGGGTATATGAAGGAATATCCTGTGGAACGGCGGTACAGGGAATCCAAGGTGACCGAGATCTATGAAGGCACTTCCGAGATTCAACGTCTCGTGATCGCTCATTCTCTCTTAAAGAACGGAACCGGAAAGGAATGAAAATTCGTGAATAATGAAATCGTGATTCTTGCCGGAGCGAGAACTCCTTTTGGGACCTTTTGCGGAACTCTCAAGAATTTCAGTGCCACCGACCTCGCGGTGGCCGCCTCGAAGGAGGCGATAAAGAGATCGGGGGTAGCACCTGCCGAGATCTCCCAGGTGATTTTTGGAAATGCCGAGCAAACCGGAGCTGATGCCATCTATCTGGCAAGACATGTCGGCCTTCGGTCAGGAGTTCCCATCGAGTCCCCGGCTCTCAATGTAAATTGCATCTGCGGCTCCGGATTCCAGGCCATAGTATCAGGGGCCGAGCAATTGCTCCTTGGAGAGGCACAGTTTGTCCTGGCCGGCGGGCTCCATGGCCGTCACGGCTGAGAACCTGGCCGTCAAATATGGGATTTCCCGCAGTGAGGCCGATGAGGTGGCCCTTAGAAGCCAGGAAAATGCAAGAGGCGCTATTCAGAGCTGCCGACTGAAAGAGGAAATTGTCCCTGTTGAAATAAAGGGGAAAAAGGGCCAGGTGACTTTGTTTGAAAAGGATGAGCATCCTCGGTTCGACACCACTCCCGAGGCACTCGCGAAGTTGCCTCCTGTGTTCAAACAGGACGGCATCGTGACTGCGGGCAATGCCAGCGGAATCTCGGATGGAGCGGCAGCAGTGGTGTTGACTACGGCAAAAGTCGCCAAGGAGCGGGGCCTGTCCACCTTGGGCCGATTGATTACCTGGGGGATTGCGGGCTGCCCGCCGGAGATCATGGGAATAGGGCCGGTTCCTGCGGCAAAGCAGGCTTTCCAGCGAGCAGGGCTGGCCCTGGAAAAGATGGACCTCATTGAGGTGAATGAGGCTTTCGCGCCCCAGTATCTGGCGGTAGAAAAGGAGTTGGGCCTTTCCAGAGAGAGAGTCAATGTGAATGGAGGCGCCATCGCCCTGGGACATCCCCTGGGGGCCACAGGCGCCCGGCTCACTCTGACGATTCTTTATGAGTTGAGGAGACGCTCCAAGCAATATGGACTCGCCAGTGCCTGTATCGGCGGGGGACAAGGAATCGCGGTGATAGTGGAGGCGGCATGATCCGTACAGGGGAAGTTCGTCGGAACAACGCAACAAGGAAAGTGGTGGCCATAGGGGATCTCCACGGGGATTACTTTCGCATGGTGCGCCTCATGACGGAAGGAGGGGTCCTTGACCCTGTTACCATACATTGGAGGCCTGAGGCGGACCAGGTGGATGTTGTGTTGGTGGGCGATTATGTAGACTGGCGCTATGAGCAGTTGGAAGGGAATCCCCAGGAATGGAAATTGGGAATCTCCCGGATTGTGGGACTCTTGCTGGATCTGGCGGGAGAAGTGGAAGAGCTTTCCGGCCGCAGGGGATTCGATTCTCATCTTCACACTCTCATGGGAAATCATGATATGATGATGTGGGAAGGATTTCAAATTGTAGAGCGGATCGGGTTAGACCATGCACAACTGCTTTTCAATAATGTGAACCATTTCTCCCTGATCGGAAAGCTCCTCGAAAAGCTGATGTCAACGCCTGAAAAATCGCAGGATGTGGCTCGCCTTCTGAATTGGTACACACAGGGCGGGGAGATGACGATCGCGAGCTATGGAGGTATGAAGGAGTGGCAGGATGCCATGACGGGACGGCATGGAGAATTCTTTTCCAGGCATTTGAAATTGGGGGTTGTCCTCAACAATAGATTGTATTGTCATTCCCTGCCGGATGATGAGACGTATCTCATGCCCCTTACCCAGCTCGCCGCTCTCCCTTCAGTCACCTATGAGAAGGCTCTGGAATCCTTTGTGTGGGGACGGAGGATCTGGGGCTATGATGTCTTTTCCGGCCGGAAGCTGGACCCGCCGAGTGAAGCCGACGTAGATCGGATCCTTGCAAAACTGGGGGTCCAGAGCGTAGTCATCGGTCACACCCCAATGGGCAAGAGCAGGCCCTATTATGCCTATGACGGCAAGGTGATCAATCTGGACACTCATGGAACTCCGGGAAGCTCCGGTTTTGTGGAAGAGTATAAGGTGGATTCACGGCGGGGCAGAACATCCGGCAAGCAAACCGGACTCTTGCACCGCAACAAGCGCAGAAAGCCGGTGCTATAGTACGACGACGCCGCTGCGGGGTTCTGCCGCCGCCTCCGGCGTCACCCCTCCGCAACCGGCTTTGTGGTGTCAGGGGAGTTAGTTGATATGGTTGCTCGCGGTATCGCGGACAGGGTAATCGCCAATGTGGAGCGGGTCATTGTGGGGAAGCGCAATGAGGTGAAGCTTCTTCTCGTGGCATTGCTGAGCGAGGGGCATGTTCTTGTGGAAGACGTGCCTGGTGTGGGAAAAACGATGCTCGCCCGGGCCATGGCCCGATCTCTGGGCTGCAGCTTCAAGAGAATCCAATTCACTCCCGATCTTCTCCCTTCCGACATTCTTGGAGTGACGATCTTCAACCAGAAAACCTCGGAATTTGAGTTCCGCCCCGGCCCTGTCGTCAGTCAGATCATTCTGGCCGATGAGATCAACAGAGGAACCCCCAAAACCCAATCGGCTCTTCTGGAATGCATGGAGGAGCGTCAGATCACGGTGGATGGAGCGACAAGGCTGCTTCCAAAGCCTTTCATGGTCATCGCCACCCAGAACCCCATCGAATATCGAGGCACTTTTCCCCTGCCGGAATCGCAACTGGACCGCTTCCTGCTCCGGATCGTTCTCGGCTATCCGGATCCCTCCTCTGAATCTGAAATCCTGATCAGGCAGCAACTGGTTCATCCCATTGAGGAAATCAGGCCTGTCCTGGCTCTTGATGAGCTTCTGGACATTCAGGGCCAGGTGAAAAAGGTTCACGTGAGTCAGGATGTGAGAGAGTACATTGTGCAACTGGTCCAGGCCACAAGAAAAGAGTCCCAGCTCTTTCTCGGCTCAAGCCCCAGAGGCTCCCTGGCGCTCTTCAAGAGCAGCCAGGCCCTGGCACTCCTGGAGGGGAGGGATTTCGTGATTCCCGATGATGTGAAGCAACTGGTTCCCTGTGTCCTCGGGCACCGGTTGATCGCACGGGGAGAACAGGACGGCCTGGCCATCCATCACGTTTTGACCCGCCTTCTCGACAGAGTTCCGATCCCCAAGTTGTAACACACCCCCCACAGGCAGGAGAAAAAGCTCCTGAGCCAGAACAAGGCATGAAAGGGGGGTGGATTGCATGTTCAAGACTCGAAGAATGCCTGTTGTGCTCTTTTGCGGACTGCTCCTGGTCTGGTGCATGTATCTTCAGGCTTATGCCGATTCAAAGGAATCTCCCCCTCCTTCTGTAGTCACCATTGAAGGGAAGATCACCTGCATCAGTTGCGCTTTGAAGAAATGGGGCGCTTACGCCCAGTGTGACCTCTTCGGGCATTCCCACGGGATGGAGACTCGGGACGGGACCGTCTTCGGCTTCATATCCAACGCCCGTTCTCAGGATCTCCTCAAAAAGGAAGATATCATCGGAAAAGACGTCATATTGCGTTGCAAGGTGTTTCCCCGCTCACTTTTTCTGGATGTGGACAGTTATCGCCTGGACGATGTCTGGTACAACTGGTGCGAGACCTGCAAGGCTATGCTTCCGGGTCACAAGCACAATACAAAGTGAAAGGAGGTGCTAAAATGGAGAAGAGACTGGCCATTTGCCTGCTCTGCGCTTTTTTTGTCTTGATGGCTACACCCTTGTTCTCTGCCCCGACCAAGGGCGGCAATGAGGTTTCCGGAAAACTCGTTTGCGCAACCTGTGAGCTGAAGAAACAGGGAGCGGTGGCCCAGTGCGACCTGTACGGCCATTTGCACGCACTTCGCACAAAAGACGGCAAGATCTGGTCCATCATTCCCAACGATTCCTCAAAAACGCTTCTCAGAGATGAGAGCCTTGTGGGCAAAGATGTGACGGTCAAGGGCAAGTCTTTCCCGAGCGCCATGCAGTTGGATGTGGCGGAATACAAGATCGGCAGTGACTGGTATTCTTATTGCTCGACCTGCAAGAAAATAGGAAAGCCTCACAAGCACTGAGTGCTGCAGGTTTGCTCGACCCTTATCCCGAACTCTGGAAAAGGAGGATCGGGATTTTTTTTGGAGGTGACCGAATATGGCAAGAGTCGGTGTTTTACTTTCAGGGTCCGGAGTTTTTGACGGCTCCGAGATCCATGAAGCTGTTCTGACTCTGTATTTCCTTGACCTGAAGGGCGCGGAGATCGTGTGCATGGCCCCTGACATGCCTCAGATGCATGTTGTGAACCACATTACCGGCCAGGAGGTCAAAGGGGAGACACGCAATGTTCTTGTGGAATCGGCAAGAATTTCCAGAGGAAACATCAAGGACCTGAAAAGCGTCAAGGCCAGGGATCTGGATGCCCTCATTCTTCCCGGCGGATATGGGGCTGCGAAGAATCTTTGCGATTTTGCGGTCAAAGGGCGTCAGTGCACGATCCATCCCGAGGTGACTCGACTGATCAAGGAGATTCTGTCCGAAGAGAAGCCC
>JACPDT010000169.1:9490-29736 GCA_016183865.1 Armatimonadota bacterium
ATCGCACCTGCAGTCCTGGCGGGAGTATTTCACGAGATGCCCGACATGAGGGCCAGGCTGACGATCGGAACCGACATGGAAACAGGCCAGATGATCGAGGACCTCGGCTCGGACCATGTAGCCCTCAATGTGAACGAGATTTTGATTGATGAGAAGCATGGAATCGTGACAACTCCTGCTTACATGCTTGCCGGAAGGATCAGCGAGGCGGCATCGGGGATTGAGAAGCTAGTTACAAAGGTCCTGGAGATGGTGAAAACAGGGGTTCGCGCCTGAGGGGAGAAGCCATATGGTTCGCGTCCGTTTCGCCCCAAGCCCCACAGGGAAGCTGCATATCGGCTCGGCCCGAACGGCCCTCTTCAACTGGCTCTTCGCCCGCCGCAACAAGGGTGTGTTCCTCCTGCGGATCGAAGACACGGATCAGGAAAGATCGGACCCCCGGTTCCTTGAGAGCATCCTGTCCGATCTAAGGTGGATGGGGCTCGATTGGGATGAGGGTCCCGTTGTCGGAGGGTCTTATGGTCCCTATTTTCAAATGTCTCGGCTCCCTCATTACCATAGATTCAGGGATCAGCTCGAAAGCAGGGGATGCGCCTATCCCTGCTTCTGCCCTCCCGAGCGCCTTCTTGCCTTGAGGGAACAGGGTTATGACGGACACTGCAGACAACTTACCCCGAAGGAGCGGGAAAGAAACCGGGCCGACGGGTTGCCGTACGCGATTCGTTTTCAGGTCCCCGAGGGAGAAACAATAGTAGTGGACGAAATTCGGTCTGATGTACGGTTTGACAACAAGGTAGTGGAAGATTTCGTAATACTGAAATCGGACGGTATTCCCACCTACAATTTTGCGGCGGTCGTGGATGACCACCTCATGAAAATCACTCACGTCATACGGGGGGATGAGCATCTTTCCAATACGCCCAGACAAATCATGCTCTTTCAGGCCCTTGGGTTTCCTTCTCCCAGGTTCTGCCACATTCCGATCATCCTGGACAAGGAGAGGCATAAGCTCTCCAAGAGGACGGGCTCGGCCTTTTTGGAACATTACAGGCGGGAAGGGGTGCTCCCTCCCGCCTTTGTGAATTTTCTGGTTCTTCTTGGATGGTCACCGGGTGGTGATCGGGAGATCCTGGAGATTTCGGAAATGGTCGAGCTCTTCTCCTTCTCGGGGATCGGTCGCCATCCCGCCGTTTTTGATGAGAAGAAGCTGGAGTGGTTTAACGGACATTACGTCCGGAGTCTGACCCAGGAAGAGCTGCTGAATCGCTTCAGAGGCTACATGGAAGACTTCGAGGGTCTGGGGTCCCTATCGGCACCGTGGCTTGCCGTTTTTATTTCCCTTTATCGTGAAAGGGTGCGCACCCTGGCGGAGCTTCGAGCAGAGTTTCTCCTCCTCCTGGGGGATGAAGTCGTTTTCGATGAATCGGCCTATGGCGACATCCTTTGCAAAGACTATGTCCCCTCTGCACTTGAGGGCATTAAGGGACGCCTCGAGTCTCTACCGGAAGGGGAGTGGGGCGGAAGCGTTATAGAAGAGACGGTCAGGAGCTACGCAGCGGACCTGGGGCGGAAGGCAGGGGAGCTGATTCATCCCCTGAGAGTCGCTCTGCTCGGGAAGAAGGCGAGTCCCGGCATTTTTGAGATTGTTTCCCTGCTGGGGCGGGAAAAGGTTCTGAAACGCATTCGGGCGACGGTAAGTTTATTGGCCACAGAGACACAGAGAATTTGAGAAGTGCAAAATACAAAATGCAAGATCAGCCCTCAATTTGAGATTTGCACTTTGCACTTTGCGATTGGGGTTTGCGATGGACCATAGCGATATTGATGCTTCGGAAACGGAGATCCGGCAGCTCAGGGCTGAGGTCTTTCGCCTCAAGGAGGAGCTGGTTCGCTGTTGGAGCAAAGGCAGTCTTCTCAGCATCCAGACGAGCCTTGGGACCATGTTTTCCCAGGCCATGGGAAAAAGGCAGGAAAGTGCATACAAGAAGAAGATCTCGGAGCTTTCTCTCCTGTACGAGTTCAGCAGGATGCAGTTCGATCCCATGGACCTCGGGCAGGCCGCCGGCCTCATGTTGGAGCGAGTGAACGGGCATGTGCCTGCAGATGCTCTGTCAGCGGCTGTTTATGAGGAAGATGGCGAAAATGTGGGACACTATTTTTTTCCGCAACTGGAAAAGATCGGCCCCGAATTTCTGGCGCCTTCTTTTTCTCATGAGGCCGCTTTTTTCCAGATCCTTGCGGGAGAGATTCGTCTCGTCTCCGAGGTGGATGATGAAGATCCTCTGCATCGTCTCAAGGTTCGCAGGCATTCCAAGAGCTTTCTTTTCTTTCCATTCATCAAGTCCAGAATGCGGATGTTCTTTCTCCTTGAGTCCCTTGTCTCCGATTCCTTCACCGAGGCCCAGCGGGACTTTCTGGCCGTGCTCCTTTCCGATGCCGCCACGACTCTTGAGAATCTCAAATTGCACGAGGATCTCCATCTCATGTTTACCGATACCGTCAAGGGGCTCGTGCAGGCGCTGGAAGCCAAGGACTCTTACACGAAGGGACATTCCGTGAGGGTGCGGGAATACGCCCTTTCCATCGCCAGACGCAAGGGTCTTAATGAAAGACAGCAGGAAATTGTCGGAAAGGCTGCGATTCTTCACGACATCGGAAAAATCGGGATCGAGGATCAGGTCTTGTCCAATCGCCAGCCTCTTCTCTCCGGAGAAGACCGGGATGCCCTGAGAAAGCATCCCCGCTACGGGGCTGAAATCCTGCAGCCCATCAAGCTTCTGAAGGAGATCGTGCCCTCCATCCTCTATCACCACGAGCGGTATGATGGACAGGGCTATCCCAGGGGGCTTCAGGGTGATGAGATACCGATCGGGGCCCAGATCATCGCCATTGTGGACGCCTATGATGCCATGACGACAGATCGAGTATACAGGGAAGGGCGAAGCCCCGGGGAGGCGGTTGAAGAGCTGCGGCGCTGCGCCGGGGCCCAGTTCAATCCCGAGCTTGTGGAGATTTTTATTCAATTCCTTACCGAGGGGAAACTACTGTAGCCGTGATCAGAGAATTTTTTTTGACGGAGATTCTTGGAACTCCCGTAATTGACAAGACAGACACGGAGGTCGGCAGAGTCTCGGATCTCCTGATGATTTCCGGAGAGCCTTTCCCGAAGGTCCTGAGCCTCGAAATCAAGGGCTGGGGCGGGAGGAGAAGTTATGTGGATCTGGCGGATCTTCATATTTTCTCAAGAAGATTCATTTCCCTTTCCTCTGCTTTTCGTGAGACTCGAAGCGAGTCCCCTCCCGATGAAACCATCTTTCTCGCCCGGGATCTCATGGATAAGCAGATCGTGGACACGGAGGGCTGCAAAGTGGTCAGGGTAAATGATCTGAAAATGACCAGAATTGCGGGTGAGATCAGATTGCTCGCTGCAGACACAGGTGTGTCCGGTTTGCTTCGGAGGCTCGGCCTGGAGCGTTTGGCCGCAGCCCTGGCACGCCTCCTGAAGAAGCAGCTCCCGGAGCATCTGATTCCCTGGAGCTTCGTGGCACCCCTTTCCACAGGATTGTCAAGGGTCAAATTGACGATACCCCGGGATAAGCTGGCCAACCTGCATCCCGCCGATATTGCCGAAATTGTCTCACAACTTTCCCCTCAGGAACGGGTGGCGATCATCGGCGCCCTGTCCGATTCCGTGGCTGCCGAGATGCTGAGCGAGGTGGAGCCGGAGATTCAGGCTTCCATCATGGAGAGCCTGGATGCCGAACGGGCCAGCCACATCATTGAGGAGATGTCTCCTGACGATGCAGCCGATTTTCTGGGCGAGCTTCCCCAGGAGAAGGCCAGGGAGATTCTCTCGGGACTAGATTCGGAGGACGCAGAAGACATCGAGGAGCTCCTGGAATATGACGACCAGACGGCAGGGGGACTCATGACCACGGAGATCATCGCCTTTTCCCAGAACCTGACAGTAGAGCAGACCATTGAGAAGCTGAGGGAGCTGGAACCGGAAGCCGAGATGATCTACTACCTTTATGTTGTGGACGAGGAGGAGCATCTGGTCGGGGTCTTGAGTCTCAGAGATCTTATCGTGGCCCGACCCCAGGAGGCGATTTCCAATATCACGAGGCAGAAGGTATACAGCGTAAAGGCGGATGCCCCTGTGCGCTCAGTGGCGGACAAGATCGCGAGATACAACCTGCTGGCTCTGCCCGTAGTGGACGAGGAGAACCGCCTCCTTGGACTCATAACCGTGGATGACGCAATAGATGTGATCTATCCCCAGGAGAGAGAGCGCAAGAGGGTCCCCAGGGCATGGGGGTAGCGAAAGGAGTGTGCCGTGGCGGAGAAACGATGGGTTCTCAGACCTCTTGATCCTGTAAGAAGCCATTCTCTGGCCCGGGAGCTTGGTGTATCGCCCGTCCTTGGGCAGATCCTTGTGAATCGGGGAATAACGGATTCTCTCCAGGCCGAGCGATTTCTGAATCCCACCTTATCCGATCTTCATTCCCCTTTTTCTTTTCCCTCCATGGAGAAGGCTGCGGAGCGCCTGAAAAGAGCGATCACGAAGAGGGAGCGCATCTTCGTCCACGGAGATTATGATGTGGACGGCATCACCGCCACCGCCATAGTAAGCTCTTTCATCAGGGAGAATGGAGGAGACGCGACTCCCTACCTGCCCGACCGGTTTGGAGACGGATATGGATTCGGACGATCAGGGCTTTCCGCAGCCGTCGCTCTCAGGACAGGCCTGCTGATCACCGTGGATTGCGGGATTGGGAGCAGGAGCGAGGTTGAGGAAGCCGGAAGGCACGGAATGGATGTGATTATCCTGGATCATCACGAGGTTCCGGAACAAATTCCCGATGCCTATGCTATCCTCAACCCGAAAATGGACGGCGCCTATCCCTTCGCCGGACTTTGCGGGGCGGGGCTCGCTTTGAAACTGGTTCAGGCCGCCACTGTCTTGATGGGCTTGTCGGAAGAGCACTGGCAGAGCTTCCTGGACCTTGCGGCACTGGGAACTGTGGCTGATGTGATGCCTCTCCTGGAAGACAACAGAATCTTCGTCATCGAGGGTCTGAAACGCTTGAATCGGGCGCCCAGGACCGGCATCCGTGCCATTCTTGAGACGGCAGGCCGGAAAGATTCGCTGGGAGTCAGGGAAATCTCCTTCACTATCGCTCCCCGTCTCAATGCAGCGGGACGGCTGCAGCATCCATCTCCTGCTCTCGAGATCCTGATGACCGACGATGAGGGTACGGCCCAGGTCCTCGCGAGTCAACTGGATCAGGTGAACAGGAGAAGACAGGAGATCGAAGCCTCTATTCTGGAGGAGGCGGAGACCCTCATCTCAGGTTTTGACGAGCTTCCATCGGTCCTGGCGCTGGCCTGTGCCGACTGGCACGTCGGGGTCATTGGGATCGTTGCATCCAGACTTGTGGAGCGCTATAATCGCGCCGCTTTTCTGGCATGCATCCAGGGTGAGGAGCTCAAGGGCTCGGCAAGAGGCATATCCGCTTTTTCAGTTGTAGATGCGCTCCGTGCCTGCGCGCCCCATCTTTCCCGTTTTGGAGGTCACAGGGAGGCGGGAGGGTTTTCCCTTTCTTCAGACCGGTGGCTTCTCTTTCAGGAGGCTCTTGTTGCATACGGGACATCCTCGGTGGACCGGGAGGCGTTCGTACCCATCGAGCGCATTGATGCTCTTCTCCCTTCCCTCTCTCAGGTGTCTTCCCTCACGGATGAGGTGGAGAGGCTTTCGCCTTTTGGGCCCGGAAATGCCAGACCCGTTTTCCTTGTTGCCGGAGCGCGCCTGGAGAGTGTCCTACCCTTTGGGAAGGACGGCCGGCATCTGCGTCTTCGAGTTTCCAGGGACAGCGCAGGTTGTTGCGTCATAGGCTTCGGTCAAGGAAGACGTGCTGCCGAGATCTCCGGCAACGACCTGTGCGATCTCGTCGGCACCCTGGACAGAAATGTTTTCCAGGATCATGTGGAGAACCGTCTCCTCCTTCGTGACTGGGCAACGATCGAGGCGGAACGTAATGACGGTATGGAGCATCTAAGAAAGCTCTTTCGCACATTGTTATCCAGGGGAACGCCGGTTTCTGAGGGGGATTCGAGTTGGGTCTTACTGAAAAGAGAGACTCTTGAAGCTCTCTCAGATTCACGGCTTCAAGGTTCTTCCTCCCTTTCGGAAGCCCTCAGGATTTTCCAGGAGATGGGTCTCCTGTCGGACCACCCTGACGGCATTCTCCTCCGGAAAAGGGGGGTGAAATCCTCCCCCCAGTTGTCCGAAACGCTCAGGCGAACACGAATGACGCGCAGGGACGCGACAAAGCGCGTCCCTGCAGGGAAAGACGAACGGAGGGATCTGAGGGCCGGAGGGCCACGCTAATTCGTGCTCAAGGATCGTCAGGACTGCGTAAGTCGTGTCACTTGCTCTTGCCGATCAGGGTGGAAAGGTCTTTCTCATACAAAGTCTTGTCTTCCGGAGCATAGCCCTGGTATTTTTTGTAGATGTTTCCCTTTCGATCAATCAAGAACGTTTTCGGGATCGGAGGTCCGGGAGTTTCGTAGGCTTTCTTTATTTTTTCGTCCGCTATCAGCACCGGGTAGTTGATGTCAAGTTTTCGCATCTCCCGCTTCACGGTCCTCGCTGAAGCATCATCAATGGATACCCCGAGCACGACGACATCCTTGCCGGCGTATTTGGAGTGGATCTCGGAAAGCAGTTGAACCTCTTCCGCACACACCTTGCACCAGGTGGCCCAGAAGTTCACGACAACCACCTTGCCCTTAAGGCTTCCAAGGGAGACAGGGTTGCCCTCCACATCTGTGCCCGCGAGCTCAGGCGCTTTTCCCTTGACTTCTGAAAAGACGCTTCCCGGCGCTCCCAACAGCAGAAATACCGCAATCAGAACCAGTATACCCGCAAGCCTCACAGTAGTTTCCTTCCTTTCCCTTCCCATGAATTTTCTGCCTGCATGCACTGTCGCGGAGCGGCTGCTTTCTATTTCTCCGCCACCAATGTTTCGATATCTTTTTCCATCTTTCCGATAAAGGCCTCTTGATACCCGATATATTTGTTATAAATATTCCCTTTTTTGTCCACAATGTAGACCAGCGGGAAGCCTGCCAACCCACCGAGCTTCTTTGCAGTGAAGCTCTTGTCCCCCAGAAGGATCACGTAGTCCATGTTCAGATCCTTTATGAAGGGATTCATATCTTTCCATCCTCCTTGATCCAGGGCGATGCCCACCATCTCGAAGGGCTTTCCTTTGAACTTGTCCCGGAGATCTTTGAGGTGCGGGATTTCCAGAAGACAGAGCTTGCACCATGTTGCCCAGAAGTTGATGAGGACCACTTTTCCCTTGAAATTGGCATTCCCAACGCTCTTGCCGGTGGAATCGGGGAAAGAGAAATCAGGAAAAGGCTCCCTGGCCCCTTCAGGGCCGGAGGACGATGCGCCTCCCGATGTCGTAGGTTTGGGGCCGCACCCGACAAGGGCTGGAAGCACCAGCGTAATACAGAGAAAAAGGGCAAAAAAAGTCAGGACCCCACCTTTGCCAAGCTGTTTCCACGGAATCTTCATGGCATTCACTCCTTTAATGGTATGAGTTTACTGAAAACAGTCTGCAGGTTGTCCGTAAAGATCAGGACCCCTACAAAAATTAGCAACACCCCTGCACAAAACTCGACAACCCGAAAGTACTTTTTTACCTTGTTGAAAAAACCGAAAAAGGTGTTGATTCCAAGGCCTGCCAGGAAAAAGGGAACAGACAGGCCCAGTGAATAGGCGAGGAGAAGAAAGATCCCTGTCAGCATGGAATTCTGTTTTGCAGCCAAAACGAGTATGGCGGAGAGAACGGGGCCGATGCATGGTGTCCACCCCGCCGCAAAGGCGAGTCCCATCAGGAACGATTTTATGAAACCCCCCGAGCCCTGCTGAACCTTGAAGGTCTTTTCATAGTATAGAAACTTAATTCTCAGAATTCCCATGGTATGCAGGCCAAAGAGAATTACAAGGGCGCCTCCCACTTTTCCGACTACATCCCTGTGAATGAGCAGGAGTTTTCCGAGGTACGAAGCCGATGCCCCGAGGATGACGAAAATCATGGTAAAACCCGCTATGAAGCAGAGCGCATTGAGAGCCACATGCTTGGTGGTTTGCACCTTGTTTTCGGTGCCTCTCATCTCGTCAATGGAAACGCCTGAGATGAAAGAAAGATAAGCGGGGATCAAGGGTAGCACGCAAGGGGACACGAAAGTGACCAGGCCGCCAATGAATGCCGTGAAAAGAGTCAGGTTTTCAGAGTCCATAAATGACCGCGGTACCTCCTGCTTTATGATGAAGCAACGATGTCCCGACTTCATTCACCACAGAATGATGATAAATTCCATTTCCAAAAGGGGAAATCCTTGGCAGCGGTAGTATACATATTTTACAATAGACCCGGAGCTTCTGTCAAGAAGGAAGAGTTCGTCAGAGTGTGGAACCCCCAGGATCTTATGGCCGTCATTGATCTCGAAGCGCAGCAATCCACGGGGCCTGGGGAACAACCTGTGGTCGCCATAATCGGGCGGCCCAATGTGGGGAAATCCGCTCTTTTCAACCGCCTCCTGGGCGCGCGCCAGGCGATCGTTGACGAGGCGCCGGGCGTGACAAGAGACCGAATTTACGGACAAGTGGATTGGGGAAGGAATTCCTTTTTTCTTGTGGATACCGGCGGGCTGACGGAGAACCCGGATGACCCGCTCATCGAGCAAGTTCGGAGCCAGGCTCTCCTTGCCGTTCACGAAGCCGACTTGATTCTGATGGTTGTAGACGGAAAAATCGGGCCGACTTTCGAAGACGAAGAAGTTGCTCAGACTCTGAGGCATTCGGGGAAAACCGTCCTTCTCGTTGCGAACAAAATAGACAGCATCAAGGACGAAAGATCTCTGGCCGAGCTTTTCGGCATGGGCTTTGGAGAACCCGCTGCCATATCAGCCCTCCACGGTCTCGGCATCGGTGATCTCCTCGATCTCGTTGTTGAGAGGTTGCGCCCTCCCTCACATCAGCTTGCGGTGTCCGAGCCGGTTCGCGTGGTTATCGCCGGACGCCCCAATGTGGGGAAATCCTCTCTCTTGAATCGCCTCATTGGCCGCCGGCGTGCGATTACCGATCCCAGGCCGGGTACGACTCGGGATCCCCTGGAGGCCAGGCTGAGACTGGGGACGCACACCATGGCATTGGTTGACACTGCGGGACAAAAGCGACGCTCCAGATTGAAGTCCTCCCTTGATTTTTACAGCACTCTGAGAGCCCAGCGCGCCGTGTCATCGGGGGAAGTCGTCCTTCTTTGCCTGGAATTGGATCAGATGGCGGAACAGGACAAGAAGATAGCAAGAGAAATACACAAAGCAGGGCGCGCCTGCATCCTGGTGGTCAACAAGTGGGACCTTCGGACGGCATCCACTCCCGCCCTTTCAGCCTCTGACGTGACGAGGAGGCTCCGGACTTTTTTTCCACAAATGGCCCATGTTCCGGTGCAATTTGTTTCGGCTTTGAGCGGAAAAGGGATCCCTGAATTGTGCGAGAAAATCTTACAGGTGCATGAGGAATTTCACCGGACGATTTCCACCCCCGGACTCAACGAGGTCCTGGCAAGACTTACGGCATCGGTGGGACTTCGGGGCTCCGGAGGCAGGACTTTCCGTTTGTATTACGCGACTCAGTTGAGCTCGGCGCCGCCCAGATTCGCGCTTTTCGTGAATTCCCGATCCCAGGTTTCGGATTCATTCCTACGGTTTCTGGAGCGTGGGGTGAGAGAGGCTTTCGGCTTTTATGGTGCTCCCATCTTCTGGGATCTTCGGGAGAAGAGAAGGAAATGAAATGAGGACCATTCTTTGATTGTACCGATCTTTTGTTTCCTGGCCTATCTGATAGGGGCCATCCCCTTTGGGGTTCTTATCGGAAAATGGACGAGGGGAATTGACATTCGGGAGCACGGGAGTGGAAACATAGGGGCGGCCAACGCATTCCGGATTTTGGGTCCCGGACCTGCGATTCTGGTTCTTCTCGCGGATGGGATGAAGGGAATCGCTCCAGTCGTCTTGTTTCGCACATTCTGCAAGAATCCCGGGCTCGTGTTTCTGTGCCTGAGCTGGAAGGCTACGCTAGCCGGTTTCGGAGTCTGGGCTCTCGTTACAGGCGTGAGTCGGGTGACGGCGCTCGGTTCGATCAGTGCGGCTCTCATTCTTCCTGTTTCGGCCTGGTTTTTTCAGGCCCCTCCGGAGACCGTTGTTTTTGCCGTCGCAGCCTGTGGTCTTGCCGTATACAAACATCGGCCGAATATCAAGCGCCTTCTCGAGGGCAAGGAATTGAAGGTGTAGGGAGGGTTTGGGCCGATCTTCCCAGGCCGTATGGCCCTTGACTAAAGACGTCTTAGCAGGTATAATACGGATTGAAGGAATTCGTGAATACCAAAAGTAATCATCACCCTGGACTCCGAGTCCTGAAGTTCCTGCTGATTCTCGCACTGATATTGCCGGCCACAATTTCGGTCGCTCTCGTTGTTCGTCTTTCGCCGAATGCTTCCTGCGCAGTCCCTGAGCCGGCGGATCTTCAGGCCGTGGCCCTCACTTTTGACGACGGTCCTTCCGATCCCGGGACTGCGAGAATACTGGACATATTGAGCCATTATCGCGTGCACGCCACCTTTTTCGTGGTCGGCGCACGGGCAAGGCAGCATCCCGACCTGATCGGAAGAATGGTACGGGAGGGGCACGATCTCGGCAACCATACGTACTCCCACCCGAGGCAGAAGCTGACGGCCGCCCAGTTGAGACATCAGATCCTGAAGACCGATCGTCTCCTGCACGGTCTTACCGGAATACATTTCCGTCTATTCCGTCCCTCCGCTCATTGGCGTGATAAGGAGGTGCTGCCGACCTCGTACCAGCTTGGATATCCTGTCATTCTTGCGTCCGTGATACCCAGGGACTGGGAGCGGCCGGGAGTGGAGGTGATCGTGAAGCGTATTGCGGGAGAGACACAGGCAGGCTCTGTGATCCTTCTTCATGACGGCGGTCAGGGCAGTCGGACCGTTGACGCCCTTGACGAGATTATCACTGACCTTCTTCGGCGCCGCTATGTCTTCCGGACGATTTCGGAAATGATCCGCGACAAAAGGATGTTGCCTGCCTCCGAAGTGCGCAAGTGGCTTCCTCCTTATCGGCGTAATGCACGTCCATCCGGAAGCAGGGTGACGCTCTTCGTACCGCACAAGGATTTTTCGGACAGGGGTAGAACAGTGCAGAGAACTTCATGAATACCTCGCCTGTGGCCCAAGGATTTGATGACGAGAGAGATTTTGTGGAATTGGTCGAGAAGATCTTTCGCAAGAGAGGGGTCAATTGCGGTCAGTACAAGATAAATTATCTCAAGAGACGTTTGGCTGTACGCATGCGCATGAACAGCGTCACATCATACAGGGAGTATATTCGCTATCTGGATGAGAACCCGGGCGAATATGAGAAGTTCATGGACACTCTGACCATCAATGTCACTCAGTTTTTCAGGGACATTCTTACGTACCAGGGTTTCAGGGAGACGGTGCTTCCGAGGGTGATGACTGCAAAGCGGAGGGGCATCAAAGCCATAAAGATTTGGAGTGCGGGATGCGCCACCGGAGAAGAGCCTTACTCCATCGCCATGATTCTGATAGAGATCCTGGCAAAAGACCCTGACCGTTGGAACGCCCAGGTCCTTGCCAGTGACATTGACAAGGTGGTCCTGGCGAAGGCGGAAGCAGGGATTTTCGGGCAGGAATCTTTGAGCAAGCTTCCCGAAGAGTACTTGAAGTATTTTCGCCCATCGGCGGACGAGAAGTATGAGATAGCCGACGAGGTGAAGCGTCTCGTCAAGTTCTATGAAGAGAATTTCATGAATCCCAGGCCCCTGTCCGGTCTGGACGTGGTGTTCTGCAGAAATGTGATGATCTATTTCTCCAGGGAGTTGCAATACAAATTGTATGAGCATTTCTGGCGCGCCCTATCCGACAAGGGGTACCTGATCGTCGGTAATACAGAGGTACTGATAGGGGAGACGTCGAAGTTATTTCAGCCGGTTGATATCAAGAGCCGTATTTACCAGAAAAGTTCATCTCGCTAAGCTAAGACAGTCGCGGCCGGAAGTCGTTTACATAATTTCTTTACAGGAAGGAGATCAACGTTATATGCCTGCTAAGGTATTGATTACGGATGACGCCATGTTCATGAGGATGATGCTCAAGGACATTCTGACGAAGAATGGATTTGAGGTGGTGGCAGAGGCAGAGAATGGAGCGCAGGCCGTGCAGAAATATAAAGAGTTCAAGCCTGATCTGGTCACCATGGACATTGTAATGCCCGAGATGGATGGAATCAGCGCCGTGAAGAACATCCTGGCCGTTGATCCGAACGCGAAAGTCATCATGTGTACGGCCATGGGGCAACAAGCGCTCGTAATCGAGGCAATGGGGGCAGGTGCAAAAGACTTTATCACAAAGCCTTTTTCGCCGCAAAAGGTCATAGAAACAGTCAAGAAGTTCGTGTAGGAATAAGAAGCAGATGATGGAGAACTTCACCCTTTCCCCCATGCAGCTCGATGCTTTGAAGGAGCTTGGCAACATAAGCGCCGGTAATGCGGCTACGGCTTTTTCTCAGATGGTAAACCGCAAGGTTGACATGGATGTCCCTCAGGTGCAGTTCGTTCCTCTCGATGAGGTCGGCACGATTCTCGGAGAAAACACGGTGAGGGTCGGTCTCTATCAGAAAATTCTGGGCAAGGCCACAGGGAGTATTCTGATCATGATCTCCCGCAGCTCTGCCTTCGAGCTGATAGATCTGGTAGCGAAGCGGAAGGACCCGAGGCCCCGGATCCTGACTCCTGTTGATGAAGACCTTCTCAAAGAGTTGGCAAACATTTTGTCGGGCTGTTATCTCACCACATTGTCCCAGATGACAGGGTTCCTCCTGATGCCGAGCGTACCCAACATCGCCGTTGATGTGGGCAGGGCGATCGTTGATTATCTGACCCAGATCAACCCGGAGATGCACGTGGCTTTCGTTATTTACAACGAGCTTGTGATCGAACAGTCCAGCATCATGACCAATATTTTCCTCTTCCCGAATCCCAACTGCCTTGAAATCATTCTGAAATCCCTCGGTCTTCCTCAGAGCAAGTAGTACTCGTTGTCGGCGGGTTCCCCCCCCACCCCCCCCCTTTACTTTCGGGCTGGAATATGCTATAATTGAAGAAGAGATATTGGCATGAAAGACAGTACCGGGGGCGGATGATCGTGGCAGCGGAAAGAATGGACTCCATTGTACGGGAGGATTCTTTTCTTCGGAATTTTTCGGCGGCGCCAAAGACCAGGGAACAGCGCTTCGCCAGGTTTCTCGCCGATGAGCAGATCCGCACCCTCTCACCGGAACGCGACGACTCAGGGGCTTTTCAGGCAGGGGTAAGGAATGTCGGGAGGACTCTGGAGAACCTGCGGGCCCGGGAAGACCTGAGTCAAATTACCAGGAGGGCCCAACAGGCCGTGAGCCTGGCGCAACTCAGACAAAACGGACAGGAGCAGGGTGGGGCGCAGAATGTCATCCGTCAGGCCCGTGCCGTTCGGTCCCAGGTGAACATGCAACCCGAGCCTGCCAACACCCCCGACAGGTTGAAGTCGCCCCGTTTTGAGGATATTCTGAAAAAAGAGCTCGAACGACCTTCTTTGGCGCCGGAGGCACGGCGCGCAGCGAATCGCGAGCCCGAAGAAGAAGATAATGTGAGACGGACCGTGCTGCCTCTTGCTGTGAGGGCATACGCAGCCAACGGACGCAGAGCTGCCCAGCCTCTTGGACTTGACCTGGTCGCTTAACGCGGCCTGTCCTTGAGCGTTTCGGACAGGCTACTTCACCCGGATGACCATGAGCGTGAGATCATCTTCCAGGAACTGCCTTCGCGCGAATCTCTGAACCCCATTGTAAATCTTGTTTGCCAGAGCGCCCACAGAGAGATCGGCATTTTCCGTTACGATCTCGCGAAGACGTCGGATGCCGAATATTTCCCCATCCTTGTTTCTCGCCTCCGACAGACCGTCCGTGTAAAGGATCAGGAGGTCTCCCTTTCCGAGCTTCACCCTTTTTTTCGTGTATTGCGCCCCATCCGATACACCCAGGACCATCCCGTCGGTGTGGAGAGAGGACATGAGACCCCGGGCCGACTTATACAGGAGCGCGGGTTCGTGTCCGGCACTGCTGAAAGTGAGCTCCATCTTTGTGATGTCAATAATCAGATAGAGCATGGTGATGAATTTCTCGGGGGGCGTTTCGGGAATCAGGAGCCTGTTCAGTTTGGAGATTACAAGATCGGGTGAATGATTCTCCAGGGCGTATGCTTTCCAGGCGTATTTCCCCCTTGCAGCGTACAGTGCCGCCTGGCTTCCCTTCCCCGAAACGTCCGCTATGGCCAAGCCCCACCTTCCAGGGGCCGTCTGAACAACATCGAAGTAATCACCGCTCACTTCTCTTGTGGGCACGTATTTGTGCGCAATCTCCAGGCCTGGAATGGAGAATTCCTTTCGGGGAAGAAGATTTTTCTGGATGATCTGGGCGATGCTGTATTGCTCCTCGTACCTTCGCGCATTCTCAATGGCGATGGCCGCCTGATTGGCCAGGGTGCAGAGGAGGTTGATGTCAGCCTCCGTGAAGTGGCGAACATCCTTTGTATACACGGCCGCAACCCCGATGGCCTCATCCTTGAGGGAAAGGGGAACCATGAGCATGGTTCGCATGCCTTCCTCCTTGATGGATCGGGGGAAGCGAAAAGGAGAGGATTCCTGAAACTCGTAGACAACCATGGGGTGTCCGGTTGTGAGCACCCGCCCCACCAGACCTTCCTGGGCGCTGACTTTCTTGTGGTGGAATTTTTTGCTCAGCCCGAATGTTGCCTGGAAGCTCAATTCTTCCCGTATGTGCTCCTTGATCATGATCGCGCAGGCATCGGCCTTCATGACGCGAGAGAGGTTCTCGGAGGTCTCCTGCATGACCTCCTGGAGGCGCAAAGAGGCACTGATTGTTTTTCCCATCTCGAACAAGGCCGCCAACTCCTGGACCTTGTTTCTCAAGATGGAATAGAGTCGGGAGTTTTCGATGCACAGAGTCGCGTGACTTGCAAAGTTCGAAAGCAGGGAAACATCTTCCTGAGAGTAATGATGGCCGACCTCATCGAAGAAGCAGAGAAGGCCCATGGTTTTCTTCCTGGATATGAGGGGAACGGAGAGCATGGATCCCAGACCTTCCCGTTTTACCTTTTGGGCGACATGGGGATCCTCCACCTCCAGCATCAGGTTCGTCACGATGAATGGTTTCCTTTTTATGATCGCAGGCTCGAAGATTCGATCATCCGGAGAAACGGCGATCTCTGAGAGGAAACTTTCGCTGAGCCCCCTTGCCGCGATGATGGAATATTGTTTCTTGGCATCATCCCACAGAAGGAGACATCCTGTTCCCTTGTTCAGCAACTGCGACGCCTTCTCGATGATGAGAGGGAATATCTTGTCAGGGTTGAGAGTCGTGGAAAGGGTGGTGGAGATTTGATAGAGGAGCCGCATTTGCTGGATATTGTTGGTCAACTGCTCGTACAATTGGGCCCTTTCAATAGCCGTTGCCCCTTGAATCGAAAGCGACATGGTTCGGGTGAGCTGCTCTTCCGATAATTCAGGGCGGGAATCCCTGGCATCCAGGTAGAGAAAGCCGATCAGTCTTTGCTTGGACAGAAGAGGCACAAAAAGGCAGCACCTGGGAGAAATGATTTTCGAGAAATCGCCGAGGGCCGCGGCATTTTCTTCCAATGAACCCGTCAAGAGCAAGGGTTTTCCCCGCCGTACCTCCACCCATCTGGGGCCCTCAAAAAAACTCATGGGAACGGAGATGGTTCCGAAGAATTCCTGCTCATCCGGAGTCACCCCAAAAGAGGCCTGGCTCTTCAGGATCTTCCTCTGCTCATCCACCAGGAACACCAGACACCGGTCCATTTCGACCATTCGGCAGAGCCGTGAGGCCGTTTCAATGAGGATTTCTTTCAAGCTCAACTTTCCGCCGATTGCGCTGGCGGCTTCGTAGAGGTCCTGTATCTCACGGGCCTTCTCCTGGGTCTGCTCAAAGAGCCCGACGTTCTCTATGGCCAGGGTGGCCTGGCTGGCAAAGGCCCTCAATATCTCTATCTCCTCTGTCGCGAACTCGCGCTTTGTCCTGCTGTACACATTGAGAAGCCCGACGATCTCGTCCTGGACCTTGAGGGGGATGCGAAGGAGAGAAGCAATGGAATCTCGTGAGTGTATTTCTTCTTCCAGAAGGTTGGACTCAACGACTGTCGCCACATCCGCCTCACCCATGAAGAAGAAATCCCGGGAAAAGAAGGTGCCCTGTCCTCCAGGACTTTCCTGCATCAGATTCTCCACTGCTTTGGGGATGCGGCGCTTTCCGCCGTCTATGGGACAGACAAGACCGGACTCAGGCAGGGCGGGAAGACCGATGACGACCTCCCGCTCGATGCAGCCGTCTCTGAACAAATAGAGACTGCATGCGTCCGTATGGGTCACGCGCATGCTCAAGTCCCCGATGAGATGAAGCAAAGATTGAATGTTCAGCGCAGAGCCGAGGGCGCGACCGATTTGCGTAAAATAGGATTGAATCTCAACTTTTGACTCCTGCAGCTCCACGATTCTTTTCCTGCGCTCCTCAGCGAGCCTGGAGCTTTCTATGGCCAGGGCGATTTCAGCGGCAAGGGCGAGGGAGAAGTTGATCTCTTCATCCGTGAAAGCACGAGAGGTCGTGGAGTCCGTGAGATGGAGGATGCCGATGACTTTTCTCCCGACCTGGAGGGGGAGAGTCATGAGGGAACGAATTCCGCAGGCGTTTACGAAATCCTTAACCAATCTGGGGTCCCGGGAGGCGTCCCGTGAGAAAAAGGGCTGCCCCATCAGGGAAGCCGCACTCAGGGTGTCTCCAAGGGGAATCCTGAAATCGTTCAACTGCTCCCCTGAGAGCACATTGGATGCCCGGGCCACCAGGGCCTGGCCCTGGTCGTCGGCGAGGAAAATCGTGCATCGCTCCATTTCCGTCACTTCCGCCACTCGTCCCGCAATCATTCGAAGTAATCGAGTCAGATCCCCTCCGATCAACTGGTTGATTTCCGAGACCAGAGCGAAGCGCCGGGAGCGTTTCCGCTCCTCTTCTTTCTGGAGATTTTCGTGGGCAAAGGCCGTCGCCATGGTGGCGAGCAAATGAAGATGGGCGTCGAATCTCTTTTCCGGAAGGACCGGTAGTGCCCTGTACAGGTTCCAGATTTCTTCGATCTCACCCGAGGGGAGGTCCATTTCCGCGAGCTTTTCCCGGAATTCCTGCTCCTCCAAAGGGAATGTGAGAACCTGCCCTGCCAGAATGACTGCTATGAGACGCTTGTTTATCGAGATCGGCATGGCGCAGTTTGAAGCCCCCAGGTGGCATCTGTATCGAAATGTTTCTCTCCGCTCAAAGACAGCCTGGAAAGCGTTTTCCTGAAGCTTCTCGCAGACTTCCGCACAGGAGGGCAGGTTGTTTCCGCCCAGGATTTTCCGGCACGACGGACTGAGGAGGGTTGGGGGGCAGAGATACTCTCCATTGGGTTTCCTGACGGTCACGGAAAATCCAGTAGACTGACAGAAGAACTCCTGAATCCGGTGCCAGGTTTCAGGATGGATGAGGTGGAGATCCGGGCCTGGGACTTCGTGACCTTCTCCCGTGGCCGGCGAGGGAGTGGAGGGATGGCTCGGTTCTGTTTCCCACGAATGTGTTTCTATAGGGGTCTCGCTTTCTGCCACAGGTTCTTCCAGGCTGTCCCAGTCGCTCACTCATTCCCTCCTGTCTGGAAATTGAAAGACCTCACCGATGCTCAAAGAATAATGTCTTTTTTTTTGCGGGAGAGCGCAACACTCCTTATATCATACTCCAAGAAGGGGAAAAATTCAAGTGGTATTGCGAAAATACTTTAGCGTTAATACCGAGTGATATTAGCCGATCATAAAGAATTCGTGGCCCAAACACGTCTCTGTGACTCTGTGGTGGAGAATTCGGCGGCAAGGAAAAACAAGAGAAAGAGTGAATATGATGCAAGTAGTTAGCTGATGGCTGACAGCTTCTTCTGGGGGACATGTGGAGCTTCACGATTACCTGGCTGTGCTCTTGCGGCGGAAATGGATCATCGCTTACGCTTTTGCGGCGGTCTTTCTAACCAACATAGCTCTGGCCTTCCTTCAGCCCCAGTCCTATCAAGCCGTAAGCAGGGTCATGATCGAACAGACCGGACTGGAGGTCATGCTTCTTTCCGAGCCTGCGGCGGTTCCGAAGTGGGTATCTCTTGAGACCAGAGCCGCCATCATCCGAAGCTACCCTTTCGCGTTGAGGATTCAGAAGATCCTGTCTGAGGAGCGCAAGATTTTTCTCACCACGGCGGAGATCCAGGCTTCTATTTCCTGTCGCTTCCAGCAAGGATCGGAGATCATCGAGATCGCTGCCGTTAATCAGAATCGCGATCTTGCCTCCGCCCTGTCGGCCGGCGCCACGGATGCCTTTATTCAATACAACAAGGAGACCACGAGCCAGGAGGCGGTGAATGCAAGGACATTCATTGAGGGGAGGCTTGACCTGGTCAGGAAGCAGATGGCCGGTGCCCAGATGGACCTCCAGAGATTCCTGCAGAAAGAAAACATTCGAAATTTGGACAGCGAGCTCGACTCCCTGCATGCAAAAATGCTGGAATATGACAATGAGCGAAAGAGCCTGCAAAACAAAATAGCCGCAAACGAGCTGCGGATCAGGGGCTTGACGGGGGGGAGCGCGGGAGAGCCCTTGGAAGAGCGCAGGTTTCATGACCCCGTTCTCTCCAGGTTGAGGGACAAGCTGATTACCCTGGAGACCAGTTTGAATACACTGCTTGTGAAGTACACTCCCCGGCACCCCAGGGTACTTGCCCTTCAGTCCCAGATTCAAGGCATCCGAAGGCAGATGCAGGGTCACTCATCGGAAATAGCGGATTTTCAGGACCCGACGATTCTGGCAAAAATCCAGGAGCTGAGATCCGATATCGCAGTGGGGAAGGAGCGGATGGCCCATATCCCCGCGGACACTCTGGCCGTAAAGAAGCGAATTGCGGAGCTTGCGTCCAAGAGGCAGATATACGGCGACCTCCAGCGAAGGCTGAGCTCGGCGGACAAGACGTACCACACCCTGATCGAAAAAGTGGAAGATGCCCGAATTCGCGAATCCATGACCGTGGGGGACGCCAAGGTGATCGAAAAAGCTCAATCGGCCATCCCTCTTCAAAAGGCAGGCAGGAATCTGCTCGGGCTTTCCGCGGCTCTGGGTCTTCTTCTCGGACTGGGAACCGCCGTTTTGCTCGAATACGTGGACAACACGATCAAGACATCCGATGAGGTGAAGCGCTACCTTTCCCTCCCCGTTCTTGGAATGATCCCCCATCTTGAGAAAGAGTCTCCCATTGTCAGCGAGAGTGCCCTCAAGTCCTCGCTGAATGAAGCATATCAAGCCATCTGTTTCGCCATCGAGCATGGGACACTGGAGCTGGGCGCCCGCACTCTTTTTGTTACGAGCTGCAAGCAGGGAGAAGGAAAGACGACCATTGTCTGCAATATGGCGATCTCCATGGCCCGGACAGGTGAAAAAGTCATACTGATTGACGGGGACCTGCGCAGACCTCGGGTGCACCACGTTTTTCGAGTCGAGAATGACCTGGGGCTTTCCAATATTCTCAGAGGTGAGCTTGAGGCAGAGCGCGCCCTATCCAAACTCACTTCCGAGGGTACTCTCCCGAGGGGACTGGAGCTCTCGGAGGAAGATGTGGACAGGGCGCTGAAGGCGACTCAGATCGAAGGATTGAGCGTGCTCACCAGCGGGCCTGTCCCTCCGAATCCCATCGAGCTCTTGAAATCAGGGAATCTTCGGTCCTTGATCGAGATTCTGAAAAAGAAAGCCAATATTATTCTTGTGGATACCCCCCCCGCGGAAATGGTTGTGGATGCCATGGTCATGGCCTCCGTCCTGGACGCCTCGGTTCTGATTCTGGAATCGGGACGGATCACCCGAAAAGAGGCGGATGACCTCAAGCAAATGTTCCTGACGACGGAAAGCAGCATCCTTGGGGTCGTCATCAACAGCGCGAGTGTGGAAAGGCA
>JACPDT010000171.1:0-24256 GCA_016183865.1 Armatimonadota bacterium
ATGTTGGAGAACAGACGTTGTCTTTTCGTTCGTTCGAAACCACCAGAGACGAGAACTTCCAATCCTAATCAAACCCTCAAACAGAAACACGCAAATCCAAGAGGGGCAAGTCATGTAAAATAAGGACGCTATCCATCTCTTCGATTTCGAGGGTTCCCTGTTGACAACATGTGGCCTTCGTGATATGATAGGGCCACAACTCAAGAGAATCGGCGAAGAAGCTTGGGGTTTTTCCGTTGGTGGAGTCTCAAGCAGTGGGTGAAGTGCGGTGCGATTCCGCCACTGTCCCGCAACCGTGATTCGGCCGGATGGCCGATGAGTCAGGCCTCCCACCTTCGTCGGGCGCCTACGGCCTTCGAGGAAAAGTGCAGGGCATAAGTTATTCGGGGACCAACGCTCCTTGCCTCACTCAAGGCGGGGAGCTTTTTTTCTTGTTTTGGCTGCATTCGGAGGTTAGTCCTACAACGCCAAATGTAAGCGGAGGGGTGACGCCGGAGCCTGGGCGCCCTGAGGCGCGGAGCAAACTGGGCCCCACTGGGGGATGGGAGTTTGCGAGCACCGTGGGCTGGCGCAGGTGGCAGGACCCCGAAGCGGCAAAATGGCGATGTAGTGTTAGGAAAAAAGGAGGAACGAAGAGATGAGCAGATTGGAGGAAACCATTGCCCGCATTGCTCCCCTGGATGAGAAGGCCATGGCGGACGCCCGCAGGAGACAGGATGATCTGACCAAACCCCAGGGAAGTCTGGGGAGACTGGAGGAGTTGTCGGCCCGGGTGGCCGGCATTCAACGGAATCCCAGACCCAGAATCGTAAACAAGGCGATCATCACTATGGCCGGTGACCACGGAGTCGCCTGTGACGGGGTCAGCGCCTTTCCTGCTGATGTCACTCCCCAGATGGTTTACAATTTCCTGAGGGGGGGGGCGGGAATCAATGTTCTTGCCCGTCACGTGGGCGCAAGAGTCGTAGTCGTGGACATGGGGGTGGCTGTGGATTTGGAGCCCCATCCCGGGCTTGTGATTCGAAAAGTCGCCAAAGGCACGGCGAATATCTCCAGGGGCCCGGCTATGAGCAGGGAGCAGGCCATTCAGGCCATTGAGGCGGGCATTGAGGTCATTGAGGCCGAGATTTCGAAGGGCCTGGATATCGTGGGAACGGGAGACATGGGCATCGGGAACACGACTCCATCCAGCGCCATTGTTGCTTCCGTTACGGGTGAGCAGGTCAGCATGGTCACAGGACGCGGGACAGGACTGGATGATGTCCAGATGAAGAACAAGATCAAACTCATTGACAAGGCTCTTGCCGTGAACCGGCCTGACCCCCATGACGGTCTGGACGTGCTGGCCAAAGTGGGTGGTTTTGAAATCGGCGGTCTGGCCGGCGTCGTCCTCGGAGCAGCAGCCAATCGGATTCCCGTGGTCGTGGATGGCTTCATATCCGGCGCGGCGGCCCTTGTTGCCTTTCTCCTATGCCCTACGGCAAGAGAATATATGATTGCCGCCCATCGTTCCGTGGAAATTGGCCACCAGGCCGCCATGAGGAAGATGGGGATCGTGCCTCTCATGGATCTGAACATGCGTCTGGGAGAGGGCACCGGCGCTGCCCTTGGGATTTCCATCGTGGAGGCCTCCGTCAAGATACTCAACGAAATGGCCACATTTTCCGATGCGGGCGTCTCCGAGGCGCAGGGAAAGGAGGCTCATAGCATAGGCGGGGCCAGGGTGTAGTGGGGCTCCTCACTGCTTTCCGTTTTCTCACAGTCCTGCCCTTGCCCCACAGGGAAGAAGAGCCGGGAGCATTGGGCGCCTCTGCGGCCTTTTTTCCCCTCGTGGGTCTGGTCCTGGGACTGGCTCTTGCCGGGCTGGATGTCCTGTTGCGAAAGATCTGGCCACCAGAGGTTACCAGCGCCGTTCTGTTGTTGGCTCTGACCGCCCTGACGGGTGCGTTGCACCTGGATGGTTTCATGGATAGCTGTGACGGCCTCTTTGGAAGTCATGATCCGGCCCGCCGCATGGAGATCATGAAAGACAGCAGGGTCGGGAGTTTCGGAGTTCTGGGAGTTGCCTGCCTCTTCCTTGTGAAATACGCGGCGCTTCTGGCACTTCCCGATTCCTGGAGATTGGGCGCACTGGCACTCGCGCCCGCCCTCGGCCGATGGGCCATGGTGCTCGTCATTTGGGGTTTTCCCTATGCCCGACCCCAGGGAACCGGACGGGTTTTCAAAGAAGGTGTGGGACTTGAGCAAGTGGCGCCGGCGACCCTGACAACCGTTCTAGCGGCTCTATTCTTTCTTCCGAAAGCGGCGGCGCCGAGTCTGTTTGTGGCAGCCCTGTCTGCCTGGCTCCTGGCCCGTTTCATCTGCACCCGCATCCCCGGTCTCACGGGTGATTCCTACGGCGCCGTGACCGAGACCATAGAGGTTGTGAGTCTCCTGACTCTTGTCACATGCATCGGAGTGGGTCATGGATAACAAGGTGCCGGGGATCTTGATCGCCGGCACTCACAGTGGCGTTGGAAAGACCACCACGGCAGCCGGAATCATGGCGGCATTGCGCAAAAGGGGAATGAAGGTTCAGCCTTTCAAAGTGGGACCGGATTACATAGACCCCAGTTATCATACCCTTGCCTGCGGTCGTCCCTGCCGCAACCTGGACAACTGGATGGCGCCGGAAGCAGCCTTGAAAGAGCTTTACGCCCGGGCTGTCGCATCCGCGGACATCGTCGTAATCGAGGGAGTCATGGGGCTCTTTGACGGACGTTCCGGACTGGACGGCGCCGGAAGCAGCGCTGAAATCGCAAAACTGCTGGGCATGCCGGTGCTTCTGGTCCTGGATGTGAGTAAAATGGCCCGCAGCGCAGCGGCCCTGGCTCTTGGATACTCCCGCTTCGATCCAAAGGTGAGGATAGCGGGCGTCATCGTGAACCGCGTAGGCACTCCCGCCCACCTCCGCATGGTCACAGAGGCGATTGAGAGGGAGGCGGGATTGCCGGTGGTGGGTCACCTTCCTCGAAGGGAAGGGCTTGAGCTGCCTGAGCGGCATCTCGGGCTGATTCCCGCCACAGAGGGGATCCTCGGGAATGACTTTTTGGAGCAGCTCCTGAAACAGATCGAGGAGGGGCTGGACCTGGATACCGTCCTTCGTCTGGCTCGGGAAGCTGAGCCATTGGACTCCCATGCCACAGGCCTTTTCCCCGAACCTCCACGGCCGCGTATGGTCACGATTGCCGTTGCCCAGGACGAGGCTTTCTGCTTCTATTACCAGGATAATCTGGACTTGCTCTCCGCCTGGGGCGCTGAGCTTGCCCCTTTCAGCCCTCTCCGTGACTCTGGTCTTCCGGAGGGGACCCAGGGGATCTACCTGGGTGGAGGCTTTCCGGAGCTTTTTCCGGAGCCTTTGTCTGCCAACAAGACCTTGCTCGCCGCCGTAAGAAGGGCCCATTCCCTCCACATGCCCATTTACGCCGAATGCGGAGGTCTCATGTACCTGTGTGAGAGTTTGAGGACACAGGAGAGAAGCTATCCCATGGCGGGCTTGATCCCCGCAAGGGCGGTCATGCAGCCTCGGCGCACCGCCATGGGGTACACGCGAGTCCTGGCAGGAGAGGGCGCCATCTTGCTCAAAAAGGGGCAGGAGGCAAGAGGTCACGAGTTTCACTGGTCCTGTCTGGAGACGCCCCTGGATGAGTCCTCGGCGCTTTACGAGGTTCTGGAAGACGGCAGGCTGGAACCCCTGGCAAGAAGAGAGGGTTACAGGAAGGACAACCTTGCAGCTTCCTATATCCACTTGCATTTCGCAAGCCATCCTGAGATCGCTCCCAATTTTGTTGCATCCTGTGTCCATTGGGCGGGCAGACTGTGACGGAGTTGGTGATGCTCTCCGTTGCCCTGGCCCTGGACCTGGCTTTCGGCGAGCCTCCGGCGGCCCTTCACCCCGTTGTCTGGATGGGAAAACTGGCGACATGGCTGGAGCGTCTGGCGCCCAGGGGCAACGTCCCACGCCTGGCTTATGGGGCGCTCATGGTGATCCTGGGAATGGCAGCCTTTGTCTTGCCTGTCCAGCTCCTTATCGTCTACCTCCGCGACACGAGTCCGGTTGCTTATTTCCTCTTCGGGAGCTTCCTGTTGAAGACCACATTCTCTGTGAAGGGGCTTTTCCACGCGGCAGAAGAAGTGCGTCTCCCTTTGGTGGAAGGCCGATTGGAGAAAGCTCGCTCCCGCCTGCGAGGTCTTGTGAGCAGGGACACAACGTCACTGAGCGAATCCCAGATCTCCGCTTCCGTGGTAGAGTCTGTGGCTGAGAACAGCAGCGATTCCTTCGTGGCCCCCCTATTTTTCTACGCTCTCTTCGGGCTGCCCGGGGCTCTCGCCTATCGCCTCTTGAACACTCTTGACGCCATGATCGGGTACCACGGACCTTATGAGCATCTTGGCAAGGTTGCAGCCAGATTGGATGATTGCATGAATTTCATCCCCGCAAGATTGACCGGCTTGCTGCTTGTGGCTGCCGGCGTCCTCCTCGGCAAGGGTGGGGGATCGGCGTGGCGGACCATGTGCCGTTTCCACGGTGTCACGGAAAGTCCCAATGCCGGCTGGCCCATGAGCGCCATGGCGGGAGCCCTTGGAGTGCAATTGGAGAAAGTGGGTCATTATCGCCTGGGTGATGGGGCAGAATCCCCTGCGCCATTGACGATCGCACAGGCGGAAAACCTGGCCCGAGTCGCCATGTTTCTGGCCGCTGTCGGTCATGTGGCTCTGGTCCTGCTGAGACACGCGAACTGATCCCGGGTCAAGAAACATTTCACGTTTTTCTGATTGAGCAGATAGAACGAGTCGTGCAGAGCCCTCTCCTTGCCGGAAGTTGACTGACTCCAAGGAACCCTGTATGATTGTACTCAGGGATGTGATTTGCGCCGACAGGCGGCCCGTTCCGCAGGAGGAAGCAGCAGTGATCCACGGTCTACGAAAAAAAGTGATCATTCAGCCAGGGGGTCTCATTGAGATCCGCTCATCAGAACTTCCGCAGGGAGAGGTGGCTGACGTAATTGTGATTCTCGAACCCGCAAGCGGAGAACCCCACGTCTTGTCGTCTTATATAGGCGCAGGTAAGGGTAGTTTTGCAACCCCGGAAGAAGTTGACCGATTTCTCAGAAAGGAACGGGACTCTTGGGAATCTTAGAGATTCTTGAGGGGCGGCCTGTTTATCTCGACACGAATGTTTTCATTTATGCCATCGAAGGATATCCTGACTTCTTCCAGCCGCTGACGGAATTGTTGAGAGCCATTGACACCGGAGATCTGAATGCCGTGACGAATGAATTGACACTTGCGGAGACTCTTGTCAAGCCTTTCTTGGAGAAGAACTTGCAGGCGCAAGAGGCCTATCGGAAAGCAATCCGATCCTCGCCAAACTTTCTGGTCGCCTCCGTGAGTCGTGAGATTCTGGGAGAACACTCCTGTATGGGTTCAGACCTGTTCGCTATCACTACAAGTCGAGTGCACTCCGGAGCGCCTCGGCGATGTCATTCATTTTTCGGGTAGGGACGGTGCCTGCCGGAATATCGGCGAACCGGGACGGGTCCAGAGAACGCAATTGAAAGCATAGAAAAACCGTGTCCATGGGAAGCCCTGTCTCTTCCGCTGAAAGGCGCACATTCGTAGGATAATCACGCTCGATGTTCCTTCCATCCGTTCCGACAACGACCGTAACGACCAGGGGCTGCCGGTTGATGGCGTTGGAAGAAATCACGAGCACCGGCCTCCGACCGGCCTGCTCTCTGCCTTGCGTAGGATTCAAATTAGCGAAATAGATCTGCCCCCGCGAGATCATCTTCAGAGTCCGTCCATTTCCGTTTGAAGAAACGCCTCATTGACGGATCTCGATTCGCTCCTTATGGCGGGATCCCTCGCCATCTCTTGCATCGCTGCCTCAAAGGCCTGTTCTTTTTTCCTGGCAATGTATTCCTGTAACGCGACGGTCACCAATCTATTGAGATTCCTCTTCAATTCCTCAGGCGCCAGGCTTATCGCCTCATCTACAATCCGGCAAGGTAGAGCGAAACTCCGCCGCAAAGATCTGCACCCCATATGTATCACCTCTTGCAACACCAATTATAGCACATGAATTACGCCAAATCAACTATACCTAATTTCCTTGGATTCGGGTCCGTTCAAGCCGCCAAGATCAGCGAATCCCCCCGTTCCCCACCAAGAAAAGAGGGCCCAACTTGACCCTGAACCCTTCGCCGTTGAGTTGCTGAGGGCGGAGAAAGCAAGGCTTCATCTCAATAAGCGATTGGATCAAGTTTTGACAGGATTGGCAAAGAAGATGGAGAAGATCAACTTCTCCATGATGCGCTTACTCGCACCGGCCTCTCTGACTCAGAGGCTTCTCAATATCTTGAGTCGGTCCGCAGGAGGGGGCTGGACGTGCGGACTGGGTGGTCTGTAACCAATTTGTAAACTTTTGGGAAACAGGCCGACTTGTCTTGATTTTCATTGGAACCTGTGGTACGATCATGGAGGTTTCTTAATGGCCGATTTGCGCGAGAGAACGGGGAGAGTGACTCAATGGGGAATGACATTCGTCCGAGCGATGTCCAGCTTATCAAGAATGCCGCGGGAGTCGGCCTCGTGCAGCAGGCATCGGGGAAGAGGAAGCCCGAAGAGAAGCTGATCGAAGAACCCCCCGACCCGGTCGCCAAAGAAGCGGTGCTGTTTAGCGAAGAGGCTTCCAAAGAAGCCCCGGTGATCACCGAGACGCCTCTGAAAGAATCCTCCTCAGCTTCTGAAGCATCGGACACAGGTCTTTCCATCATCGGCACAACGGAATCAGGCGCCCTTTTCAGCACAGGTCCTTCCGGGGTCGTGGCCGTTCTGTCTGAAACCCCTGAGACCCTTCCTCCGGAACAGGTCCGGTTGAAGCTCGACGAAAAAGGCGAGACCATACCTGTGGCGAAGATCGGCCTGAATCCTCCTCTCCTGTGCCACCTTGCCGATGGCGCCCCCGGTGTTTTCAAAGTCACCCGCCCTGACGGGGATCCTGTTGAGACGAAGAGCAGGCAGGATGAAGCGGCAAAGGAAATCACGGCTTCAGGCATCATGAGGGAGATGGGGGTCCACACCATTCTGTACAGGGACGCGGAGGCCGTGCATGAAGGGAAATCCGTGTCCGGCATTGCCTGTGAATATGTAAAGAATCAGAACCTCGTGTCCCATCCCGAGCGGATCAATGATATCAGCGACCCGGATTCTGCAGTGCGCGGCAGCATTATAGATGCCTGGCTTGGAAATTTTGATCGTATCGCCAATGACGGGAATATTTGGGTGGAACCTGACGGAAAAGTCGTTTACGGGGATTACGGGTGCGCCTTCCGCCAGGGAGTGACGGCCCTGGGGCTTCCCAAGGTCAATGTGAAGCTCATGGAGCGTTATGCCACAAAGGAGAATGTTGAGCCTGTCCTTTCGGAAATTCGCGGCCTGAGTGATGACCAGATTGCCCAGATGGTGGAAAGGGGAAGCATGAGAAGCCAGGCTGCCACTCCTGAGCTGAAAGAGGAGATGATCCAGACTCTGATTCGCAACAGGGACCAGCTTCGGGAGTCCAATCCCTTTGCCCGGTATTACGAACAGACTCCTTCCTCCCAGGGCGAGTTGCCCCGGGAGACCGTTTCAGCAATTTCCCAGTCCATTGTGGATCGCTTCGGGAACGGGCAGCCCTCCGATCCCGGCAGGTTGGCGGGTGATGCGGTGAAAGGGCTCAAGGTGCGGGGATTTCTCACGGAAGCCGTGGTGGCGGAAGGGCGGCAGGAGTTGGAGAGAATGCTGTCCGGTCAGCTTGCCGGTGAGGAATCGAGCTTTCCGGTGAATCCCAACCATTTCTTTTTCTGGCAGGCCCTTTCCAAGAACGTGCTCTCGACTCAAAAGTCCATGGAATTGGGGTTGGGACTCAAATGAGCGATTCTGTTATGCTTGTTCAGGAATGTGAAGACCTGTTCAAACAGGATTGGAAGGACGTTGCCAGGGTGGTTCAGGATCCTCAGGGAGGCGTTCGCATAGAAGCTTTGGGAACTTTTCCGGTCATTGCCGCACTCCAGGAGTGGTGCAGGGACGGGATTCTTCTGATGTCGGAGGATCCGAATACAAAGGAGCTCGCCTGGAAACGGATTTCACCCGCTGATCCGAAGTTCTTTGAAGAGGCCCAGAAGAGGCTCGGCTATCACAACCGTTTCGTCCCTCTCTCTCAGGCAAAGACCCCATGACTGAAAGCCGATTGCGGAACACCGGCACACGCTCCGCAATCCTTGAAGGACATCTTGATCCTGTGTCGAATCTAATAGAAATAAGGGTAAAAATTTTGCCACGTGCGTGATCCCTCAGGTATTTGCAGTTATAACTCAGTTGCCCTTCTCCGCTCCTGTTCCGAGCCTCTTCGGATCAACAGCGTCTGCAAGAAATGGAGTTATGATCCCGAGAGGTCCACAGAAAGAAAAGGAGTAATATTTTGTTTGAGAATCTCAATTTGGAAAAACGCCTGCTCAAGGGCGTGAAGTCAATGGGCTACAACGAGCCCACCCCCATTCAGAAGGAAACCATCCCGCTGGTACTTGCCGGAAGAGATGTCGTCGGATGTGCGCAGACCGGCACCGGAAAGACCGCCGCTTTCATCCTTCCCATACTGCAGCGCCTGGGCCGCGGCCACGGCGTCAGATGTCTTGTCGTCACTCCGACTCGCGAGCTGGCGCTTCAGATTGACGAGGTAGCGCGTTATTTTGCACGCTTTACCGGACACCGATGTATGGCAGTATACGGCGGTGTTGCTTACGAACCCCAGGTCAGGAGGCTGCACCGCGGAATAGACCTGCTTGTGGCCACTCCCGGCAGGCTCCTTGACATCCAGCGCCATGGAGATGTTGATTTGGGCCGTGTCGAGACTCTGGTCCTCGATGAGGCGGACCGGATGCTCGATATGGGTTTCTGGCCCGACGTCAGGCGCATCATCGGCAAGCTTCCCGGAAACCGCCAGAATCTGCTCTTCTCCGCCACCATGTCACCACAGGTACTCGCCGTCATTGGTTCCACCCTCAACAAACCGGTGCACGTCGAGATCGGGCGAAGCGCCACACCGGTTCCCGCTGTTGTCCAGTCGGTTTATCCCGTCAATGGCGGACAGAAGTCGGAACTCTTGATTGAGCTGATCGAGAAGCGCGGCCTCGACAGGGTGCTTGTCTTCACCCGCACCAAATATCGCGCCGACAGGGTCAACCAGATGCTCGGGCGCAAAGGGATCAGAAGCGCCCTCATCCATTCCAATCGCAGCCAGTCACAACGCCAGATGGCTCTTGATGGATTCAAGAACGGCCAGTTCAGGGTGCTGGTTGCGACCGATATCGTCTCCCGGGGAATTGATGTCGAAAACATCTCCTATGTCATCAACTTTGATATGCCGACAAACCCCGAAGATTATGTCCACCGCATCGGACGAACGGCCCGAGCGGGCGCGAGTGGTGCGGCTATCAGCTTCGTGGCTGCGGAGGAATGCGAAGAATTGCGCAGCATCGAGGGTCTCATCGGCGCCACGCTGAGCTGCGAGGACATGGAAGGTTTTTCCTACGATCACAGGACCATGCCTGACCCACACAGAGAAATAGTCGCGAAGACAAGGCGTCTGGCATACAATGGCCGTGCGCGAGCCGCCTGGGGCAGCCGGATCAGACCGCGTCCGGCGTGCAGCCGCTAGCAGAAAAGGGGCAGGATCCTGGCTATGGAAGCAAGCATGGCGCCTGGAATCACTTTTCAGGTGTTATGATCTGAAACTGTTCCCGATTATGCCCGATTTGTTGCGCCAGGGAGCCGTAGACAATGGCCTCGCACGCCCTTCGGGCACGGTTCCCCGGCCGCCCCAACCGCTTTCTGCAACACCGAGGAGGATTCACAATTCTTTCATAATTTGGGCGCATAATTTTCCAGGGATTAGATTTTTGGGGGAGGTATCGGCATGTGGATCAAGGCCATTTGTTTTGCAACTCTTTCTTTCCTGTTTCTGTCCGTGTTTCCCGCTCTTGCGCAAGGTTCCGGTGAAGCGACCCCATCACTTGTCACTCATTCCGCCAGGTGCGGCGGGAGCAGTGGCAACGTGGGCGGCCCCGTGGGCAGTGGTTGGGGTTCTCAACCCGGCAATGGCGGAATGATGGGAAACGGCGCCATGGGTCCCATGGGTGGAAATGCCGGCGCCATGGGAGGGTGTCCCATGATGGACGGGATGGACATGAACTCAAGCGCCGGACATCAGCATCAACAGCAGACGCCGCAGCAAAAGGCTCCTTCCACGCCTTCCCAGGCGGCGCCCGGCACTCAGATGGGAGATACTGCACAGATGCAGGCGCAGTTGCAGAATCTGATAACACAACTGGGCAACAACCCGGCAGCACTCCAACTATTGCTGCAAATAGTCCAGACCCTGGCTCAGCCCCAGAACGCGCCCGCACCCGGTCAACCCGCGGCAGCACCCACTGCACCAGCTTCTCCGCAAGCCCCTGTACCGGCAAACAATGGCGGTGGGCACCAGCATTGAGATGTAACTACTCAGGTAGTCAGGAGTCAGAATGCAGGAGTCAGAATGAGGAGGTCAGCAAGCTGTTGGAGGCCTATTCGCAGGCTATTCTGAATCCGGCAAACAATGGCGGTGGGCACCAGCATTGAGATTGTGAATTCAGGGATCTTCGAAGGGATGGGACCCGAAATACCGAATTCTCACTCATTGAATCCTTTTGGCGCCGACACACTGAAAATGGCGTGGTTATAAGGATATTTTCTTGACTGTTCCCATTTCTCGTGATATAATGAGGTAGTCGGGGGAGGATTGAATGAGATCTCTTTGGATTTCGTTTCTGTTTGTTTTTTTTCTGTTTCCTCTTTGCGCCTGGGGGAACGAGTCGGTTCCCATTCGGGTGCTTCTTTCCTCAGGGCAATCCTGGGTGCGTGCCGACTCCTCTTCGGGATTGGTTGTTGTGGATTCCTACACAGGGGAGAGGCTGGCCGAAGCCCGATCTGCAAGACTTGCCCCGAAGGGGAATCGTCTTCGCCTCGGCAAGAAGCTTCTGACCACATCCTGTGTGGACATCGAGCCGGCCTTCCCCGAATATCCTATGCGTCTGGATGGAGGCAGATGGTATCGCGGCTCTTTTCGTGTACGAAACGAGAGGGGACGCCTTTCCGTCGTGAATGTCCTGCCATTGGAATCGTATTTGTACAGTGTTGTGGGATCCGAAGTCTCCCCTGACTGGCCCTTGGAAAGTCTGAAGGCTCAGGCGGTGGCTGCCCGAACATACGCACTTTGGCGCATGGAGGAGAATTCCCAGAAGATTTATGATGTGGTGGATACCGTGGCCGATCAGGTATACAATGGTTATCACTGGGAATCCTCAAGGATCCGGCAGGCTGTGCTCGCCACCAGAGGGGAAGTCATCACCCATGATGGCAGACCCATAAAGGCATATTATCATGCCGCCTGCGGCGGCCACACGGAAGACGCAGATTACGTGTTTCCCGATGCCCCATTTCTCAAAGGAGTGATTTGCGAGTTCTGCCGGAACACGCCGCACTTCTCCTGGTCCCGAATTTTTGACGCGGGTCGGGTGCGAAGCGTCCTGGCCGCAAGAGGTATCCGTGTGGGACCGATACTGGAAATCAAGCCTGAGTCCCATTCGTCATCAGGGAGAGTGGACACGCTCGCTGTCGTTCACTCCTGGGGGACCAGATTGGTTGCGGGCGCCAGGTTTCGAATGATGCTGGGGCCGGGAACCCTCAAGAGCACACGGTTCTCCATCGCTCCTCAAGGAATGTACGCCCGCTCGTCAGGGGAAACGGCGCATTTGCCCGCAAGCAGGGCAGGGGGGCGCAGGACCTTTCGGTTTTCCGGACGCGGATGGGGCCACGGCGTGGGCATGTGTCAATGGGGCGCCAGGGGAATGGCAAATGCAGGGTATACATACAGACAGATTCTGAATCACTACTATGCGGACCAGCAGATCATGCGCATTCCGTGAGATTAGCCCACGTAGTCATAATGCCACGGCTCGGGTGCGTAGTTCTTGAAGCCGAACCTCTGGGCGTTTTTCTTGAGCCAGTCCCACGATCCGTTCGATCCCCTGATGTCCAGTGCTTTTCCCGTGCGGTGATTGCTCGACCCGGGCGGGGCAACCCATTTCCTCGCCGCATCCGCGGAGCCATACTTCGCCAATGCTTGCTGCCACAGGCGACTCTGTTCTTCATCGCTCCTGAATGCCGATGTAATGGTTAGAGTCACTCCTTCCTGTCTTGCGGCAGCGGCCATCCTGGAGAATGCCCCTGCGGCCTGCCTTTCGACCTGTTTCCCCTGCACCTCGACCAGATCTCCCCGACTCGCCAGCGCCCTGCCACCTGTTGTGGATTGTGAACCCTGGGCATCGTTTTTCCCGCCTGCCTTCGCATTTGTGGAGGCGGAACCCCTGTTCCCTCGAGGTCCCGCCTGCGCTGTTGCTCCTGCCTGCGTCCCCCCGACCATCCTTTGCAGCAAATTGACCAGTTGGCTGAGTGTTTGGATCAATTCCTTCTGCATCTGGGCGGTAACGGCATTTGCAAACCCCATCGTCATTTGATCGAAAGAGGAGCAGGCTCTCAAGAGATCCTGTCCTTGCCATTGATTTCCAAGTGGGGAAAGGAAGATCCCATCGTTTGCAGGGCCGGCCGTGAAAGTTCCAGCAGCAAGAGGGAGGGACAGAGGGATGGGACTTGCACCCATTCCCAAAAAGGGCGACGCGGCTGCCGTTGCGCTGACCGAGATATCCTTTCCCATAGCCAACCTCCTCATGATCCCATTTCTGCGTCAAATGAGATCAGGCTGAAAGGTTCCCTGGAAAGGGTTTAGAAATCGAAGTCACACTCTCAGCCGAAGCGTTCCTGGACATAGGTTTCCAGAATTTTCAGAAACTGGGCTGTCAGGTTTTTGCCTCTCAGTGTGGAGACATGTTTTCCATCGGCGTAAACAGGTGCAGAGGGGTTTTCGCCTGTCCCGGGGAGACTCAAGCCGATATCAGCGTCCCGGGCTTCACCGGGGCCGTTTACGACACAGCCCATGACCGCAACTTTCAGGTTCTCGACTCCCTTGTAGCCTTTCTTCTTCCACAAATGCATTCTTTGATCCAGATAAGCCTGGACTTCCTGGGCAATCTCCAAAAAAAGAGTGCTTGCGGTGCGCCCGCACCCCGGACAGGCCGTTACCGATGGAGTGAAATGCCGGATGTGGAGGGCCTGGAGAATATGCCTGCAAAGGAGCACCTCCCGGGTTCTGTCAGGCCCCCCTGATTCGTTCGTTTCCGGGGTCACAGAGACTCGAATCGTGTCACCGATTCCCTCGGCCAGGAGTATGGAAAGGGCCGCCGTGCTTGCCACGATGCCGGGGAGCCCCGGCCCCGCTTCCGTGAGTCCAAGGTGCAGGGGGAAGTTGCAGCCCCCGGCCAGGTCTCGGTACACATCCACGAGATCCCGGACGTCGGAGCATTTGGCTGAAAGGATGATTCTGTCGGGGGGGAGACCATATTCGATCGCTCGATCCGCTGATTCCAGCGCACTGAGAACCATGGCTTCCCGAAAAGCCTTCTTGGGTCCTTCGGGCTTCGGGAGTTCCCTGTCTTTTTCCATCAATCTATCGAGGAGCTCCTGATCCAGGGAGCCTCCATTTACGCCGATGCGAACCGGGCGGTCGAAATTCACCGCCACCTTGATCATGGCCTCGAAATTCCTGTCCCTGTGCTTCCCGATTCCCACGTTCCCCGGATTTATCCGATACTTGTCGAGGGCCTTGGCGCAATCGGGATGAGCCTTGAGAAGAAGATGCCCATTGTAATGGAAATCCCCGATCAGAGGCGCCGAGATTCCCTCGGCCTTGAGCTGTCTCTTGATTTCCGGCACAGCCCGAGCATGGCGCTCGTCCTTCACTGTGACACGGACAAGCTCTGCGTCCGCCTCCACGAGCACTTTGATTTGAGCCACTGTGGAGGGGACGTCTCCCGTGTCTGTGAGGGCCATGCTCTGGATGCGAATCGGGTGGTCGCTTCCGATCGGAACGTCGCCCACAAGAACCGTTTCTGTTTCTCTGCGCATAAATGGTCGCTCCTATCCCACGTGGCCACGACGGAGCGTGGCTCTCCGTTCCTCGGATCCCCCCGCTTAGAGGAAAAGAGAGCCGAGCTCTCCTGGATTCTCAATGAGGATTTTCTGTTTTTTCATCCGGATCCATTCTTTTTTTTCCATGTCGTCCAGAACACGGGTCACATTTTCCCTGGTGGCCCCGACCAGGTTGGCCAGCTCCTGATGGCTGATCCTGAGTTCCCTCTCGCCGCTTTGACTGCAGAGAAGAAGCAGTCTCCTTGCGACTCTGTGATAAACGTCCAGGAACTTGAAGTCTGTGGCGGAAAGAGAGAGTGAGCGCAACCGTTCCGCGAGAAGATTCAGAAGGCTCACTGCGATCTCGGGATTTCTCCTGAAGAGGTCCAGAAAATCATCTCTTCGAATGACGAAGCACTCCGAGTCTTCCAGGGCCACGACCGTGGCCGAATGGGGGCGGCCATCCAGAAGGGACATCTCACCAACAGAGTCACCGGGCCGCATGATGTTCAAAGTCAACTCCCTGCCGTCTTCGTGGATTTCGACCACTTTCAGGAGGCCCGCAAGAAGAACGTAGAGACCGGTGTTTTTCTCCTCTTTCTGCCAGAGGATCGCGCCCTTCTTGTAACCCCTTTTTACGGCATTTCTGGACAAAAGTAGAATCTGCTCCTCGCCGAGGGAGCTGAAGAGAGGAACGGATTTCAGGGCTTCTGTAATCTCCATTTTCCTGGGCACTTTCTCCAGTCACCCCCACCTGACCTCCCCCAGGCCATCCCTATCCCCTTGTCCGCTACCCGCGCTTATGCTAAAATAAGATTATAGAGGGGATGATTCTTGTGATCGAAGGTATGCTTTACGAGAAGCTTGGCCGCGGCAAGGTGCGGTGCAATATATGCCAGGTCCGGTGTGTGATTCCGGACGGCAAGAGAGGAGTCTGCGACACCCGCCTCAACAGAGGTGGGGTTCTCTACACATTGATTTACGGTGTCACCAGCTCCGCTTGTGTGGATCCTGTGGAGAAGAAGCCTTTGTTCCACTTCCATCCGGGGACTCAGATTTTTTCGGCGGGAACAAGGGGGTGCAATTTCAAGTGCCCGGGTTGCCAGAACTGGCAGATTTCCCACGACTCCCCTGAAGAGCTCGGTGAAAACATGCTGAAGATGTCGCCCGAAAAATCGGTGCATCTTGCGAAACAATATGAGTGCCAGGGCATCTGCTGGACATACAATGACCCCAGTATCTGGTTCGAGCATACTCTCGACGCCGCGAAAGAAGCCCGGAAACTGGGACTTTACACCGCATACGTCACGAACGGATACAGCACTCCGGAAGCCCTGGACATCATTGCACCCTATCTCGATGCTTTTCGAGTGGACCTCAAGGGATTTTCCAGACAGAGCTACAAGCAGATCACCGGGCTTGCCAGGTATGAGGGAATTCTGGAAGTTACCAAAAGGGCCAAAGAGGAGTTGGGGATGCATGTTGAGTGCGTGACGAATGTGACTCCAACAATCAATGATAGTGAAGAGACTTTGAGGGGGATCGCCTCCTGGATTCGAAAAGAGCTTGGGGCAGATGTTCCGTGGCATGTGACCCGATTTTACCCATATCTGGACCTCTCCCATATTCCCCCGACACCCATTCGGACCATGGAGCGGGCCAGGGAAATCGGATTGGAAGAAGGCCTCCACTTCGTCTATCTGGGCAATGTTCCGGGTCACCCGGGGGAGCACACCTATTGTCCCTCCTGTGGGCGCTGCATCATCAAGCGTTACGGATTTGCCCTGGAGGAAATTCAGCTCAAAGGGGATTGTTGCAGTTTTTGCGGAACCAGGATTCCAGGCATCCATATGGAAACCATCCACCAGACAAGCGGCTCTCGGAGGCCGATAGCGATTACGTAGATCTCGTGGAAGGAGGCGGTTATGGCCGTCAAGGAAGAGCAGCAATTCGTAAAAGAGATCCCATCAAAGACCGGAAGCTTCTCTGAATGGTATACATCTGTTGTATTGAAAGGGGAGCTGGCCGATTATGCTCCGATTCGGGGATGCATGGTCATTCGGCCTTACGGGTTTGCCATCTGGGAAAATATTCAGCAAGGTCTGGACCGGCGATTCAAGGCAACAGGGCACAGAAACGCCTATTTCCCTCTTTTCATACCGGAGAGTCTCCTGAAAAAAGAGGCGGAGCATGTAGAGGGTTTTGCCCCTCAGGTGGCCTGGGTCACCCGGGGAGGGACGGAAGACCTCACAGAAAAGCTCGTTGTCCGTCCCACCTCTGAGGCGATCATTTGCAGCATGTATGCGAAATGGATTCGCTCTTACAGGGATCTTCCAGTCCTTGTCAACCAGTGGTGCAATGTCGTCCGTTGGGAGAAATCCACGCGCCTTTTCCTGCGGACGACGGAGTTTCTCTGGCAGGAGGGGCACACGGCTCACAGAACCGAGGCCGAAGCGGAGGAAGAGACTCTCCGCATGCTCAACATTTACAGGGATTTCGCGGAAAACGACCTGGCCATCCCCGTGATCTGGGGATTAAAAACAGAAGGGGAGAAATTCGCCGGCGCCGTCAATACTTACTCCATAGAAGCATTGATGCCGGACGGCCAGGCGTTGCAGGCAGGCACCTCCCATTTTCTTGGTCAGAACTTCGCCAGGGCTTTTGATATCAAGTTTCTGGATTCGGACAATCTGGAGAAATTCGTCTGGCAGACCTCGTGGGGAGTCTCGACTCGCATCATGGGGGCGCTGATCATGACCCATGGAGACGACCGGGGCCTCTTCTTCCCGCCAAGGATCGCACCCCTCCAGGTCGTTATTGTCCCCATCGTGTATGAGAAGCGGAAAGAGGAGATTCTCGGCAAGGCCGCACAGCTTCGCGACCTTCTGGCAAGCAGGTTCAGGGTCGAGCTGGACTCCAGGGAAGAATATACACCCGGCTGGAAGTATAATGAATGGGAAATGAGAGGAGTTCCCCTGAGGCTTGAGATCGGCCAAAGAGACCTGGACCAGGGCCAGGTGATCCTTGCGCCCAGGGACGGGAGCGGAAAGGCTCCCGTCAAGGAAGCTGACCTCCTGGAGAGAATCCAGTCCATGCTGGATGGAATTCAGCAGGCCATGCTGAGTAAGGCCCGAAAGTTCCTTGGGGACCATACCCACTCCGCTTCATCCCTTTCGGAATTCGTCGGGCAGGTTCGGGACCGGAGGGGGTTCTATCGCGTGGATTGGTGCGGGAGCTCCCAGTGTGAAGAGAAAATCGGGAAAGAAACCGGCACAACGGCGAGGTGTATCTCGACGGAGGAGAAGCCGGACGGGAATTGCCTGGCTTGCGGCGGAGAAGCGAGTCGGGTTGTCTATTTTGCGAGGGCTTACTAGTTGGCCAGCATTGATGCACTGTTGAACGAAGTCATAACCAGGGGAGCGTCCGACCTTCATTTGACTTCCGACTCCCCGCCCATCGTCAGGACTCACGGGGTCCTGGAGAGACTTTCCGCCCCTGTGATGACTGCGGAAGATATTGAGGAAATGGTGGCCGAGATCCTGACAGATGAGGAAATCGAGGAGCTGAAACAAACCACTAACCTGGACCATGCCTATGAAGTGACTTCTCCCAAAGGGGAGCTCTTGCGGTTCAGGGGGAACATCTACTTTCAGCGGACCGGCCTGGATGCCGTTTTCCGCGCCATTCCCGCCCGGATTCCCACACTTTCGGAATTGGGCCTCCCCGGGATTCTCGCAAAACTGACTCGCTATCACCAGGGCTTGATTCTTGCCACAGGCCCCTCCGGAAGCGGCAAGACATCCACTCTTGCCGCCCTGGTACACATCATCAATGAGGAAAGATCCTGCCATATCGTGACCATTGAAGATCCCATCGAATACATCCACATCAATCGCAAGAGCCTTATCAACCAGAGACAGGTCGGTCTTCACACCCGAAGTTTTCAGTCCGCGCTAAGGGCCGCCCTCAGGGAAGACCCCGATGTGATCGTTGTCGGTGAGCTTCGGGATCTGGAGACGATACGCCTGGCCATAACGGCTTCCGAGACCGGCCACCTCGTATTCGGGACTCTGCAGACATCCACGGCCGCAAAGACCATTGACAGGATTATAGATTCCTTTCCTTCGGAGCAACAGGCTCAGATCCGCATGATGCTCTCCGAATCTTTGAGAGGGATCATCGCCCAGCAACTGATTCCCATCCCTTCCGGCGCAGGACGGATTCCCGCCGTTGAGATCATTGTGGGCTGCCAGCCCATCGCGAACCTGATTCGGGAAAGCAAGACGTACCAGATTCCCTCTGTGATGCAGACAGGGAAGAATCTCGGTATGCAGACCATGGATGAATCCCTTATGGCTCTTGCTGTCGCTGGGAAGATCACCCCCTTCGAAGCCTATGAGCGGGCAACGGAAAAGGCTCCATTCGATAATCTCATAAAAGAGCCACAGGAGAAGTAGAGGCGCCCATGTTTTTCAGAAAGCAGGAACCCAAGGCCCCGGAGGCTGCTCCGAAGTCCATAGATGACACGGATTTCGAGCAATGGCTCAAGGCTGAGACGACAGTCCTCGAGCCTCCTCCGGAAGATTCGGCGGCCCTCGCGGCAGAGGAGCCTCTTGCCGCAGAAGAGGAGGAGCTGCCCCAGGAGGCTGCGCCTGAAGAGGCAATGGACCTCCGCCTGGGGTGGGGAGAGGTCTACGATCTCCCGAAGCTGTTCACGCTCATGGTGGAGCAACAAGCCTCTGATGTGCATCTCCCTGTCGGCACAGAGCCCCTTGTCCGGATAAGAGGAGACCTCGTGAAAACAGGGCTTCCCTCCCTGACCCAGAAGAAGGCTGAGACGATCCTTTATCCTCTGATTTCTCAGGAGCAAAAGGAGCACCTCTCCCTGACCGGTGACCTGGACTTCTCCCATGAGGAGCCCGGGGTTGCCCGCTTCAGAGGCAATTACTTCAAACAGCGGAAAGGTCTTGGCGCCGTTTTCCGCATGATTCCAAGCGTCATCCCCACTCTGGATGAGCTGGACCTTCCTCCGGTCCTTCGCAAGATCGCCCAGTTCAAGCGAGGCCTCGTGATTGTCACAGGCGCCACAGGGAGCGGCAAGTCAACGACTCTGGCCGCGATCATCAGGGAGATCAACAATACCCGGAGAGCCCATGTCATCACCATTGAAGATCCCCTGGAGTTCGTGCATGAAAACCGGATGTGCCGCGTTTCCCATAGAGAGGTGGGAACCCATGCCGTTTCTTTTGCCGACGCCATACGGGCGGCCATCCGAGAGGATCCGGACATCATACTCGTCGGCGAGATGCGGGATCTGGACACGATCTCACAGGCCATCCGCGCCGCCGAGATGGGGCTCCTGGTCCTCGGGACCCTCCATACGAACAGCGCCGCCAAGGCAATAGACCGCATGATAGATGTCTTCCCAGCCGCCCAACAGGACCAGATCCGTTCCATGCTCAGCGAATCCATCAAAGCCGTGATAGCGCAGCAGTTGCTGAAAAGAGGCGACGGGAAGGGCCGCTGTGCTGCTGTGGAGGTCCTTTTGGGCACACCGGGCCTGGCGAACATGATCAGGGAAGGAAAGACCCCTCAGATCATTAATCTGATGCAAACAGGTCGCGAGCTGGGAATGCAGACCATGGACCATGCGTTGATTGACCTCATCAAAAAGGGAAGAATCGCCAAAGAAATCGTGAAAGAACGGGTCAGGGACCTTCGTCTCTTCCAGCGGGCGGGGATCCATCTTTGATCACTATGGTTGTGAGCACTTTCACTTACAAATTTGCCGTAGCCTTTCTTGCGTCCGTCCTGATGATATGCGGGGGATCTGTTTATTTGTGGGAACACAGCCTCTACGGTCCGATGCCGTCTTCCGGCGCAGTCGTTGATACCGCGAGACCGGAGCTTTGGGTGCGGACGTTGATCCCTGGGGGCCGTCCGGAGATCATTCTGGATGGTGAATTGCTGAAAACGGAAAGGCTAAAAAACACTTTGATTTTTTTCGCAACGGCGCGCCGCCTTGCAGATGGGGAACACCAGGCCATGGCGAGTCTCTGGCCTCCCTGGAGCACCCTCCAACCTGCGAGACTTTCCTGGTCCTTTGCCGTGGATACGGTTGCCCCTCAACTGAAGCTCGATTTTCCGAAAAAGAAGCACCTCACCTCGGAGAGTCAAATTCAAGTCATCGGGAGAACCGATCACGACGCCCGAGTAGTGATTCGCTGTGGTGCGGCGCAGGAGCAGGCGGCAGTCTCTCCGTCAGGGAGGATACGCCGATCCGTTGCCCTGGAATCGGGAGAGAACATTGTGGAAATAGAAGCTGTAGATCCCGGTGGAAACCGAACGGTCAGGGTAACCACCGTTGTCTGTGACCCTGACCCTCCGAGTGTAATTCCTCTTTCCCCTGCCCCGGGATCGGTTGCCCATGAGGAATCCGTAAAAATTGCGGCAAGAGTCAGCGACAGAGGGAGCGGGCTTTCGGCCCTTTTCCTCCAGGTGGACGATGCCAGGCCAATCCCGGTCTCCTTGCCGAAGAAGGGGGACAATGTGACTGTCTCCCTCTCTCATTTGCCCCAGGGTGAGAGGAGGATTACTCTCCGAGCCGTGGACAAGGCGGGCGGCGAGGCCCCGAGCATGTGGCGTTTTGTTGTGGACAACACGGAGGTCCTGGGCAGGGAAATCCTCACAAGAGGCGCTCTCGGGGCCGATGTCAAAAGAATGCAGAAGCGGCTTGTGGCTCTCGGGTACCTGGATCCCGGCGGAGTGACCGGAAAATTCGATGACCCCACAGAGGATGCCGTCAAATGGCTGCAGCAGGCCTCCCGACTCAAACCGGACGGCCGTGTCGAAGGGAAGACCATAGCCGCCCTTTCTCCCAGGATGTACATAAATCTTTCCAAATTCTCTCTGGCCCTTGTGGAGGGCCCGGATACGTACAAGATCTTTCCTATCGCTTGCGGAAGCCCCGCATATCCCACTCCTGTCGGGACCTTCCAGGTGACCGATCTCATCCTGAATCCAACCTGGTTCCCACCCAAGTCCCCCTGGGCGAAAGAGGCCCAGATTACCCCTCCCGGACCCGGAAATCCGCTGGGGACAAGATGGATCGGACTCAATTCCAGCGTTGTCGGCATTCATGGGACTTATTCCGACTGGTCCATCGGGTACCCTGTCTCTCATGGATGTATTCGGATGCGCGTTCGGGATGTGGAGGAGATCTTCAATAGAGTGAATGTTGGAACAGAAGTGGTGATCTTAAGCGGCTGGGAGAAAAGCCCGGTCCTTGATCTCTATTGGCCCCCCACCAAGAAGAAGCCGTAATACGGCAAATTCGACTTTTGCCGTATCCTCCCATGGGACTATAGCCCTATGGCGCGGGGGACTCGATTCCTATATAATAGTACCATGAACACAAATGCATTCAAGCTCAGTCCCCTCGAATTGGACGCATTCCAGGAGATCGCCAATATCAGCGCCTGCAATGCCACATCATGCCTGTCCCAACTCCTGGATGAGAAGATCGAGGTTCAGCTCCCCGGGACCGTTCTCATACCTGCTGCCGACGTTCCAGGAATGGTCGGCGACCCTGAGGAGGTCGTTTTCGCCGCATATATGGAGGTGCTGGGCGGGGCGCCCGGGTTTTTTCTGATCGTTCTTCCACAAAAGGATGTCCTCATTTTTCTGGGACACCTCTCACGTGAGAGAACAGAGGAAGAAAGAAATCTCAGGCCCCTTGAGAAGCAGCTCATGAAGCAAGTGGCGACCATTCTTGCCGCATCCTATTTCTTCGCATTGGGAAGAATCATCGGCACACGAGTCGTTCCGGAGGACCCGATTCTCTTCTGGGACATGCGGGCTGCCCTCTCCAATGAGATGAGAACCCTGTCAAACGAGACCGCGGAACAGTCCTTTTTCATGAGGACCGAGATCCTGGTCGGCAATGCGAAGACCAGAGCTTATCTTTTCTTTCTGCCTTACCCGGAGACTTTTGAAGTCCTTGTGGATCTTGTGAAAGCTGTCAAGAGTCAGGGAAAGATGAAAGAGGAGCGAAGAATCGTCCCACGGGTTCTCGCTCTGGACCTCCCCGTGCGGTTTGAAGTCCCAGGCGGCGCCCAGGTTTCCACAAGAGGGATTTGTGGGAACATCAGCTCAGGAGGCATGCTTCTGATCGCAGATGCGGGGATGAAGACAGGTTTGAGTCTCACGATTCGCATTGAATCGCCTGAAGACGGTCTTTTCGTTGTCCACAGGGGAAAGATCGTATGGAGAGAGGGCATGGACGCAAGCCCCAACCGCATGAAATACGGAGTCGCCTTCGAGGATCTCACGGAGAGAGAAAAAAAGGATCTTGAGGAGTTTGTGTCCACAAGGATCGTGTATGCGTCCTATGCAGATCAAGGGGGACCGGAACAGCAAATTCAGCCTGAAGATCATCAGGAGAAGTAACAATCAAGTTCCAAAAGCGCTCCAAATGAAGACCCTGTGCCTCAGTGAGACCGTCTTGAGAACTTCTTCCTGGCATCGCCTGTGCGACGAGGCGACGATTCGGGCGCCTTCGACTCTGCGGGCTTCGGCCCGAGTTCGGGAGGTTCCGGGGGTGGATTTGGATTTTGCACCGTTATCTTGCGAAGGAGGTTTCCATATTTCACGACCACTGTGGCGATGCGGTCTTCGTTGAACTGCAAAACGCCTGTGCAATCTATGGTCGCGGTGACTCTGAGTTCCTTCGGAGCAGGAGACTCTTTCCGGGGAGCAGCACTGGTTTTGGCGAGCCCGGTCGCGGAGGCGGGATATCGAGTGTCCTTGCCGATGGGCGGTGGCCCGGGGGGCAGTGGAAGTGAAATGTGCTGATCGGGCGTGGACATGGAGTATTCGGCTGTGGTGTAGAGCGAGTACCATGTTCCGTTATCGAAGATGCCTATCGGGTTGATGACGACTTCAACAGGCCCGACGTCGAATATCCTGATGAACTGAACGTCGAGGCGCATATCTACACACCTGGTTGCGGGTTTTCCGTTGAAAAGGATGAAGGGGTTGTCTATACGAGCGGCCCAGGCGACTTCGTTGTGCGGCGCGTCCTTGACTTCGTAATATATGAGCTCTTCGCCATATTTGTAGCCTTTCTGGAGAAGGATGTTGACGGTGTTCCGGGTGAATGTGGACCATTCCCGCGTTCCCTGGTCTATCCAGATCTTGATGTCCCGTTTCGGTTGGAGCTCAAGCTCTTCGAGCATCGCCCCGTCGGCAATCCACAGGGAAGGCGAAATGGCGCCAACCATTGAGAAAACGTCTGGATACGCATATCCCATCCAGAGGGAGAGGATTCCGCCAAAGGAAGATCCCATGACAGCCCGGTCCTTGCGGAGGCGGGAAACCCTGTACCTTGTTTCAACGTGCGGGATGATCTTTTCGACGATAAATTGTGAAAAATCACGGGCCTGTCCGCCGCTGAACCGGCGATCGGCAAATGGGGTGTACTCCTCGGCTCGCCGCGATGAATTGAAAATGCCGACTACCACGACCTTGCCCATTTTCTTTTCACCGACCAGGCGTTCTACGGCCTTGTCTATCTCCCAGTGTTCGACGAAGGCCAGTTTTTCGCAGAAAAGGTTCTGGCCGTCGTGCATGTAGATAACGGGATATTGCGTTTCCTCCTCGCCATAGCCGTCGGGGAGGTAGACATGGATGGTCCGGCCTTCGACCTCGTCCTCGATCACGTTTTTGTGGAGGGCATGGGTCTTGATGGACTTTCCCTTGCTCCAGGCGCCGTCCCGAAACACGAGATGGATCACTATTTCTATGGGCGCCAGAGGAAGCAGCTCGAGATCCACCGCACGAACACTGCGCGCGTAGCCCTCAATCTTCCAGAAATGTGGATCCTTGCGGTATTTTCCGAGGAGCTCGATGTGGCTGACGCCGGGCGCATCAAGATCCCAGTCGAGCCGTATCTTTCCGACTTTCTGCTCGACCCTGACGTTGGTTACTTCGCGCTCCGGTTCCAGCTCCTTTTCCGGCCGCTCCGGCGTTACTCCAGCAGGCTCATCGGGTGGATTTTTCACATGCACTGTTTAAGAACGATATAAGTTGATAGGAAAACTGATCTTGTCGT
>JACPDT010000171.1:24319-24991 GCA_016183865.1 Armatimonadota bacterium
CGGGGGGATCCTTCTCAGAATTTTAGAGGGATTTGCTCCTTGTGTGCGAAGAGTGGGCATCCGCCGTTGCTTCACGTTCGATGGTCACTTCGAGGAGATGGGTTTCGAGCCGGTCAGGCCTTGATCTCAAGTTTTCCAGGATCTCCGGGATTTGTCAGAGAAACCGGGCGAAGCGCTCTTCCAGGTAGTCGTATTGAAAAGGTTTTGTGATATAGTCTTCGGCGCCGCTTTTCAGGGCTTCCATCAAGTATTCGCCGTCAATGACGGCGGTGATCATGACGACTTTCAGGGAGGGGTTCCCTGACTTGATTTTCTTCAGGGTCTCGATTCCATCCAGATCCTTCATCCAGATATCCAGGAGAATCAAGTCAGGTCCGAAGGTCGGGGTCTTCTCCAGGGCTTCCAGGCCTCCTGAGGCGGTTTCCACATCATAACCTTTTATGGTGAGGAAATGTCTCAGTACATTGCTTATTTCTTCCTCATCATCAACAACCAGGATTTTCTTCATGATTCGGTGGTTTCGTCCGGTGGCCCGGGCTTTCCTGCTACTTCTCTTTTTTGGGCTGGAACTTCAGGAGACTCTCAAGAACCGTAGTCTGGGGCTGGGTTTTCTGAAATTCCAGGTAGTCCTGGATTACTATTGCAGCCTGTTACAGCATGAAGCCATAAGTC
>JACPDT010000172.1 GCA_016183865.1 Armatimonadota bacterium
CAGGTCTGGGGACTGCTCAAAATGCTGGCAACAAGAAAAGCAGAAAATCGATCGCCCTTTCACTATGTCATGACTTATACCTGAACCGGCGGGTCAATCAATCTGATAATCCTGGGTCATTTCTAAATGGTAATCTACAGCGCCGGTAGATCAACTGATCAACCGCTTGTCCTACAGCCATATGGAACTGATTGTGGACCTCGCCGACCCGCTCAAGCGGGCCTTCTACGAGATCGAGTGTATCCGGGGCAACTGGTCGGTGCGGGCGCTCAAGCGGCAGATCGCCACGCTTTATTTCGAGCGCTCGGGACTGTCGAAAGATAAGGAAAAGCTGGCTGCGATGGTCAAGGCCGGTGCGGAGACGACGGAACCCAGGCTCTCCATCCGCGACCCGTACATCTTCGAGTTTCTGGGGCTGAAGGCGAAGGATGCCGTCGAGGAGTCGGACCTGGAGGCGGCATTGGTGGCGAACCTGCGGGATTTCCTGCTGGAGCTGGGCCACGGCTTCTGCCTGGAGGCGCAGCAGAAGAGCATCGTCATCGGCAGCACGCGGGGCTTCGTGGACCTGGTCTTCTATCACCGCATCCTCAAATGCCATGTGTTAGTGGAACTCAAAGTGGACGAGTTCTACCACGAGCATATCGGGCAGCTCAACACCTACGTGACGTGGTATGGCAAGCACATGATGTCCGAGGGAGACAGCCCGCCCGTCGGACTGCTGCTCTGCACGCAAAAGGATCACGCATTGGTGGAATACGCCCTGGCCGCCATCGACAATCGCCTGTTTGTCTCGAAGTACCAGGTGGAATTGCCGAGCAAAGAAGAACTCCAGCATTTTCTGGACGAGAAGCGCCGAGAGCTGGGAGGCGCGTGGTGATTGCCCGAATCGAGCGAGGCGACAGCGATTATCCAGCGGTCCTGCGGGACAGGCTGGGCGATGACGCGCCACCCTGCCTGTACGCGATGGGCGATGCGGCGATGCTTCGCCACCAACTCTTGGGGCTGGTCTGTTCAGTTCAGTGTCCAGGCAGTGTCGTGATCAAGACGCTCGACGCTATCCGTGCGCTGCGGGATGCCGGAGTGGCGGTGATCGGCGGTTTCCACTCCCCGATGGAGCGGGAATGTCTGGACATCCTGCTGCGTGGCGATCAGCCGGTAATCTTTTGCCCGGCCAGGAGACTCGCAGGTCTGCGCATCGGCCGGATACCGAGGCGTGCGGTGAAGGAAGGTCGGTTGCTGGTCTTGTCGCCGTTCGCGGAAAGCTTCCGGCGAACGACGGCCGCCCAGGCGATACAGCGAAATAATCTGGTTGCGGCCCTTGCCGACGCGGTGTGGGTGCCGCACGCGGCCCCCGGAGGCAAGACGTGGGCGACCGTTCACACCGCGCTGGAGCGACGGCAGCAGGTATTCGCGTTTGACGATGAGGCGAACAAGAGCATCCGTGAGATCGGGGCGCGGCCTTTCTCGGAGTTCATGGACAAACTTGAAAGCAAAGCATCTTTCCAGCGGGGTGGATAGGGTGGGGTGGCGTTTTGCCAAGCTTTACAGGCCGTGGCATTTTGTGTATACTTGAAGAGGTTTTCAGGGAAGGACCCATGATGAGCAGAAAGGGATCCCATGATTTCAGTCGGTGTTCTGGAACAGGCTCTTCGTTATCCGCAGTTCAGGCTCATGGGCAGCAAGCACCGGCTCCTGCCCTGGATCTCCGAGATTCTCTCCTCCCTGAAGTTTGACACGGCCCTGGACGCCTTCAGTGGAAGCGGATGTGTGGCATATCTTCTAAAGGCTCTTGGGAAAAGGGTGACAGCCAACGATTTTCTTCACTTTTCTTATCATCTGACCAATGCCCTGACTGCGAACCCCGGAATCACTCTGGGGGAAGAAGATCTCGCGATCGCTCTTGAAGAGAATCCCCTCGCAGGGCGATTCATTGCCGATACTTTTCAAGGGATTTTTTTCGCGGATGAGGACAACCATTTCCTGGACAATGTCTGGGCCAATCTCCAGAGAGTGGATGATCCTTTCAAGCGTTCTTTGATCATATCCGCAATGGTTCGGGCATGTGTAAAAAAGCAACCCCGCGGGGTTTTCACGATCAGCGGCCTCAGCGGAAAGCACGATGACGGAAGAAGGGATCTGCGCCTTTGCCTCAAGGAGCATTTCCTGGAATCAGTGGATCTTTTCAATCGGCTTGTCTACTCTGACGGCAGCGAACACCGCGCCGTCTGCGGGGATGTCTTCGATGCGCCTGCATCCGTTGATCTTGTCTATCTCGATCCACCCTATGTGCCTCGAAGCGACGACAACTGCTACATCAAGCGCTATCATTTTCTTGAGGGTCTGTCCTGCTATTGGAACGGCATGGCGGTTTTGCATCAAAGCAAGGTGAAGAAGCTTCAGAAGAAGTACACGCCCTTCTCATACCGGAAAACCGCTCTTGAGGCGTTTGATCGTCTTTTCTCAAGGTTTCAGAGAAGCATACTGGTTCTGTCTTATTCAAGCAACGGTTATCCGGGAAAAGAAGATCTTGCGGCTCTAATGAGGACGTACAAGTCCCAGGTAACGGTTAACGAGCACGAACATCGCTATCACTTCGGCACACACTCTGCCGTGCGAAGGGAAAGAGCCATGGTGAGGGAGTACTTGATTGTAGGCACTTAGTGGGTCGAGACACAAATTCCATCACGCCTTGGCGCGTCTCTGGGCCGATCTCGGGGCGCTCCTCGACTGCGCTCCTCAACGTAGCGCTTCGGCTACGCCTGCGGTGCTCGCTCGTGCGCGCTCCCGACCTCGTC
>JACPDT010000176.1 GCA_016183865.1 Armatimonadota bacterium
CCGAAGCGACGGGACCATCAACCGCACCGGAAAAACCAGCAAACTTTCCTTTGACTTCTGGGCCATGAGGGGGATGTGGGCCCTCGCCTCAGGATATGAGGTTTTTCGCTCACTCGATCCGCCCTATGCCGTGGTGCTCAAGAAACATTTCGATACCGCCCTGAAACAGCTCAAGGAGACAATCTCACACTCGCCTCACGGCTTGCCGAACAACGCCACAGACCAGGGTTCACAGGCACTGCTCGCCCTTTGCGTCTTCTATCAGGCTCTTCCCCGCGACGACATCAAAGCACTGATTGAGCAGCTCGCAGACCGGATTGTCTCGGCTCAGGGAAAAAATCCCGGAGAGTTCCCTTTCCGCAGTTATCCTTCCATTATCCCTGGGGACGGGAAACCCCCCTCCCTCTGGCACGCCTGGGGCTCACGCCAGATGATGGCCCTCGCTCTTTCCGGAAAACTGCTGCGCCGCCCTGACTGGATCCGTTCAGCCGAACGGGAAGCCAATCATTGGACAGTCCATGTGCTCGCGACCAGGGGTAATCTTCACGGAATGAATCCGGACCCGGTTCTTTATCCGGAACAGCCATACGGAATGGAAGTGACCGTTCAAGGTCTGGTGCAGCTCTACCGGTCAACCAAAAAAGACCACTGGTCTGGCCGCTTCCTGGTTTCTTGGAAACAACACGGCAGGCAGAGCGATGTACGACTCCCGAACAGGCAGGGTCTTTGACGGAATAGACGAAAAAGGAGTGAACTACAATTCAGGCGCAGAAGCCACGATTTCAGGACTTCTGGCCCTCCAGGAAATCCTGGAATGTCCTCAAATGGTCTCATACCTGCCGTGCCGTGAAACGGCAGCCCGCCGCTTCCGAATTTGGCCGGCCCGGAGCGACCCCCCCCATCGAGGCAACATCCAGCCTGCCGTCGAATACCGGGTTTTCGAAAAATCCGGACGCCGACTGGCTCTTGTGAAGAACTTTGGAGAGAGCAAGGCTCGTGTAATTTTTCCGGAGGGCAAGTGGCAACGAACCCGAGTGGACATCTTCGACGATCTGGGAAATGCGCTCTTGCATAAAACCTGCACCCCCACGCCTCTCGACCGATTGGAGCTGCCCCCTTTCGGATATTGTCTCCTTGAGGAGATCTCTTGAGCCGGATTATCCAGGACCCTCAATCCAGACCCTCACTGGAAACAGAAAGCATCATGCGTTGTCATATGTTTAACATACACCCGATTTCTGCGATAAACTCCTCGCCTACTCACAAAGACTCTTCAACCGCTCCAGGATTACCGGCACCCCGGGCACACCCATAAGATGCTTTCCACATAGTTCAATTCGCTCCAGATCCATCTGCCTTAAGACGGCCTTCACCTCGTTCAAATTTTGTTCCCTCAAACAGAGCAAAGAGCGTACTACAAAATCCAGGTAAGCCACATAATGAGCGCTAAATTGAGAATCTCCTCCGTAACGCTTGAAGAGACGAACAACGGCATCCGCAACTTGGCCCACCATCCCACCGTTAATCCTGGTGGGGTTCGGAGGAAGCAACCACAAAAGTTCGCAGAGATTTTCCGAACACCGATCCAGGATCCAAGAAATACCCCCTGACCCTGTGTTCTGCATGATCAAGTCGGCTACAGCCCCAGAAACAAAAAGTCTCGGCCCCTTGCCGCCCGTCTTCTCCAGGGTTACGGCCTCCACCACCGCTTCCCCCGCCAGGTTGGCGCCCGCAGTCTCGGGAAAAAGCGGAGCGGCGTACTGAACCTCGCCAAAGGCAAGCGCTCCTCGCATCAACACCGCCCAATCCACCGTGCTGTTGTAGAAAGCCAAATTGAAGAAAAATTCAGCAGCCGCCTCACAAGCCCCAATCGGATCCGTTCCCACAAGGAAAAGGGAATCACTGAGGCCAAAGCGCTTCTCCCAGGGATAACGGTTGAGGAAATCGCTTACAGGGCCATCCTTGGATAGAACCCTCGCCACATCGGAAAGCGCATCCAATGCCGAAGCCGCACCCGAACCCCGGGACAAATTTCCAAATCCCAAAATATCAGCGAAAAAAACTACCCTCTTCATTATTGACTATTTTAACCTATTGGTCTATAATAGTCAATAGATGGGGGTCAGCGTATAGCACCCCTTGTCAATTTCTTTTCTATAAAGGTTGTGTTGTTGCATGAAAAGCGTGGCTCTCTCGGATGCGAAAGCAAGACTCTCCGAGCTCATTGATGAAGCCCGTATCGGAGGAGAGCCCCTTGTGATTAGAAAACGCAAAAAAGATGTCGCCGTCCTGCTCGAGGTGGGAAAATTCCGGCGTCTCCAGAAGCTCGAAGACCAATACAAGAGCCTGCAGCTTCGCAAAGCCCTTCAAGATCCCATGTACCCGCTCCGGACCGTGTTGACGGAACTGGATCTTGGCGTATAGCGTTTCCATCACGAAACAAGTCAAGGCTCTCCTGGAGCTTCTTTCCAGGACGAATCAACCCGAATGTCGGGAATTGGCTCTTTTGCTTCTCAGTTTAGAAAAAAATCCAAGGCCAAAAGGCAGCCGTTTACTCGCCAGGGATGAAGCCCATTCGACTTCAGAACGTGTATGGCAATGGCAAAAATTCGAAGTTCTGTATCGAGTCAACGAGGCGGAACGGACCGTCGAAGTTGGTATCGTCTCAGGCGTGCCGGACGAAATCGGATAAACCAAAGCTACCCTTATATCTCCAACCCCATAATCGGTAATATCTGAGTGTCAGGGACATAACGAAGAGCTGGGATGACGCTACCTTTCAGACTTGGTTGTCGAGTGCTTTCCTGAGCGAAGAAGCTGGTTGGATGTGGGGTAAGGTGGATGCTTAGCAGCCGAAGGCTCGATCAGCAGAATCATTTCTACCGATTCTCCCTTTTTGCAAGGCAATCCTTGCAGGACAATTTCGCCGTCTTTTTCCACTGTCTTCCTGAGACGGATGGCTTCCATATCTCATTCCCTCCAGACTGCTCTTAACAAGTAGGCATTCGCACGCTGCTTACTCGATGCGGGTGGATCATTCGACTCCACCCCTAAGACGTGAAAGTCACGCTAACCTGACAACATTATAACAGGAAATGGATGATGCATCAATACCGCGGGGACCAGGGCAGGGCCGATGACTGAAACCCGCCTGGGAGTGGTAGGGCGTCATCCAGGACCCACAATCCAGACCCTCACGGGAAACAGGGAACCAGTCGAGCTCCGCTCCGGGCGTGCGCCTGTGCCCGAGGGATGCCGTTCATCTCCACGATCCGTCCGGAACCGGATTCACCCCCCCCACAGGGCCGTTTCCAAGCCGGCGTCGTAAGCCTCTTTACAATTCTCGTCACGCAATGTATGATGAGATTAGATTAGAATCATCCAGTATGCCAAGGAGTCATCACGATGCAAGCCTTCGATCGCATCACCATGAACCCGGTCCAGATGAATGGGCAACCCTGCATCCGCAACATGCGGCTTACAGTCAAACGTGTGTTGGAGGCTCTGGCTGTCTACCCTGATCGGGAGCAATTGAGGCAGGAGTACCCTGAGTTGGAAGACGAAGACATCCGGCAGGCCCTGGCCTATGTAGCCACCTATCTGGAGGATCAGGTCCTCGAACTGCCTCAAGCCCTATGAAACTCCTGTTAGATCAGGGGCTACCTCGCTCTGCGGCAGCTCTTCTGCGAAGGATAGGAATTGATACTGTGCACGTGGGGGAAATCGGCCTAGCTCAAACAGAAGATGCCGCTATTCTCGAAGAGGCCCGGCGGTCGGCGAGGATTGTGATTACCCTCGATGCCGATTTTCATGCCCTTATGGCGATCTCTGGCGCCGCTTCGCCTTCCGTGATTCGAATCCGGATCGAAGGACTGCAGTCAGCAGCACTCAGTCACCTGCTCCAGGACATTCTTTCCTCCTGCCGCAAGGAACTAGAGGCCGGAGTCATCGCGACGGTGCAGCCCGGCCGAGTGCGCTTGAGGCGGCTGCCGCTGAGACGGTAGACATGCCCGCAGCTATCTTTCCATTCTCCCTGTGGACGGGAAACCCCCCACCCTCTGGCACGCGTGGGGCTCACGCCAAATGATGGCCCTCGCCCTTTCCGGAAAACTGCTTCGCCGCCCGGACTGGATCCACTCAGCAGAACGGGAAGCCAATCATTGGACCGTCCATCTGCTCGCATCCAGAGGTAATCTTCACGGAATGAACCCGGGCCCGGTTCTTTATCCGGAACAGCCATACGGAATGGAAGTGATCGTTCAAGGCCTGGTGCAGCTCTACCGGTCAACTAAAAAAGACCACTATGCGCGGTTGGCAGGTCTGGCCGCTTCCTGGTTTCTTGGAAACAACACGGCAGGCAGAGCGATGTACGATTCCCGAACAGGCAGGGTCTTTGACGGAATAGACGAAAAAGGGGTGAACTACAATTCAGGCGCCGAAGCGACGATTTCAGGACTTCTGGCCCTTCAGGAAGTTCTGGAATATCCTCAGATGGCCTCCTATCTGCCGTGCCGTGAAACGGCAGCCCGCCGCTTCCGAATTTGGCCGGCCCGGAGCGAGACCCCCC
>JACPDT010000173.1 GCA_016183865.1 Armatimonadota bacterium
CGGGAACCCAAAGCTACCACCTCCGAGGATCTTACTTCGACACTCGGGGAGGCAAATCATGCTGGTGTCAGATAATTATGCAAATTGAGATCCGCAAGAGAATAGGATGTAACTACTCAGGTAGTCAGGAGTCAGAATGCAGGAGTCAGAATGAGGACGTCAGCAAGCTGTTGGAGGCCTATTTGTTCTGAATTCTGACTCCTGTATCCTGTCTACCTAAGTAGTTGCCTTAAGATTGCGTTGCTCGTGACGATACTGTAGGCAGAAGCTTTTTTTGTCAGGGAATGTTGACCTGGCCCTCATTTTATTTTTTCGTATGGAGTCTCAATACCTGCCGTTCACTTTTTTTCGTACTCCTGCAGGACAAAAGTCATAATTGGCCAATAATTGTTATCAATTTTTCCGTCATACACACCCAAAAAACCAAGGAGGCGAGGCAATGCAGAGGAAACTATGGATACTCGGCGCGACCTTGCTTGTCCTGTGGTGCATGGTACTCGGGGCCCAGGTGGCGTATGCAGCCACCACTGGTGTCGTTTCGGGTGCAGTGACCGACTCAAAGACAGGAGACAAGGTCTCCGGAGTCAAGGTTGCTATTATCTCCGAGGCGCTCGGCCTGAGTTTCTACGGCACAACGGACAAGGAAGGATTCTTTTCGGTTACGGCGGTTCCGCCCGGGACTTATACGGTCACGGCTGAACGAATCGGTTTCCGGAAAGATGTCAAGCAGGCGGCCACGGTCGTCATGGACCAGACGACAACCGTGGATTTCGCCCTTGAGCCAACACCGATCCAACTGGCCCAGGAAAGGGTCGAGGTGATCCGGTCCCCCCTCAGGAGGAATGAGACCTCCGACATCTATGTGGTGACCAGAGAAACAGAGAAGCAGTTCGCTGCTGCTCCCGGAGTTCTGAACTCTCTTTTCGCAGCGACGAACTCCCGACCCGGGGTAAACCCTGATGGCGCCATTGACAGCGGAGGGGCCGGAGTGCTCCACGTTCGAGGCGGCTGGGGAAACGACATTGCCTGGCAGTTGGAAGGGGTTCCCATGTACGAGTCCCTCACCAACACCTTTGGAAGCAGTCTCATGTCCGTTGGAATGGACAAGCTGGAAATGTACACAGGTGCGTACCCCCCGGAATATGGCAATGCCGTTTCCGGTGTCTTCAATGAGGTGATCAAGCGCGGAGGAACCAAGTTTTCGGGTTTCGCCGACTTGCAGTTGGTCGCGAACCCTACCCTGGACCCGAATGCCAATGCAGGGAACCTGTGGCAGCCTAGAGCGGATTTCGCCAACATTGAATTCGGCGGAAAGAGCAAGAAGCTGAGCTATTATGTCGGCACAATTTTCGGGAAACAAGCCTTTGTTTACCCCGAGGACCAGGATCTTCGAGTCTTGAAGTTCTGGGAATTCGCTCCGACCCAGTCTCGCGGCACAGACAATGTCTTCAATTTTCACTATGACTCGGATGACAGGAATCACTGGCAGTTCCTTTTTGCCAACGGATCCTCGGGAACGAACTTTTATGGGTTCGAGCCCACCGTATTCCCTGTCAGCCTTGTGAACACGGATGCGGATACGAATCTGGCCCGCTACAATGTTCAGAAGCTGGAGTGGACCCGCAGGATGCGGCCAGGCTCCACTCTTGTAGCCCGAATCTTCCGATACGACACGGGCGTGAACTGGATGATGCCTAATGCCTTTTTCCTTCAGGAGCGACGCTCCATCAATCGGGGTCTGCATCTGGAATACACCGGACAGTTGAGCCCGAAGCACCTGCTCAAGGCAGGCGGCAGTGTTTATGCCTTCCGGAACTACTATCGCCAGGGTCTGACGCAAGAATTCTTCATGACTCGTCTCGGAGCTCCTGCCGGTACAACCGACCCGGGCGAGTTCGTGGTTCCAATGGCGCAGATTCAAACAGGTTTCTGGATTCATGATCAGTACAAGCCGACTTCAGCCTGGACTCTGGATCTGGGACTGAGGTATGATTCCATGAATTACCGGAAAGTCAGCGCTCCCGAGCAGACCCTTTCAGAGGTTTCTCCTCGAATCGGGGTCGCCTATTCGCCAAATCGCCGCAATGTTTACAGGGCTTCCTGGGGCAATCTGATCTGGTTCCCCCCGGCCCGGGCCGTGGAGCAGGTTTACATCAATGCAGCCGGCGGGGCCTCGGTGCAGGCGGAGATGATCAGGGGGAATGTTTTCGATATCGGCTGGGAGCATATGTTTTCACCTGCCGTCACAATGAAAATTACTCCTTATTGGAAAAATGTGACCAATTTCAATTTCATGAATCCAGGGCCCCCTCCCACGATCATGCGGACCGACAGGATGGAGAGCAGAGGAATTGAATTTCTCCTGGAGCGCCGGATGAGGGACAACATGTCCGGTTGGATCAGCTACACCAACTCAAAGACACGAATGTCCAACCTGAATCCGGCGAATCTCGCGCAAATGGCCGACGCCTCCTGGGATCAGGAGCATGTTCTTTCAACAGGGATGAACTGGCGGATCAACAAGTGGGAGCTAAACCCTTCCTTGAATTATGGAAGCGGTTTCCCTTATGGTCTGGGCACAGGGAACTATTTTCCGGATCCCGACCCGGTGGCAGGGGAGTCGGCAGAGCCCAACACGTTCCGCACAAATCCCAATATTGTGGCCAATTTGAAGATCACAAGACAGATGGGCCCACAATCTCAGTTGTATCTCAATATTTACAACCTTTTCAACAACAGGAATGCCATTTACCAGTGGCCTGCACCGGGACTGGCCGGAACAAATCCGTACCTTCCCATGAACGCAGCCTTCGGGTGGCCCACACAGTTCTGGCCTTACGGTTGGAACCAGCCCAGAATCGTTCAGGCAGGGCTTCGCTTAGGTTTCTAGCCTCACTATTCGACTCATCGAACCGTGCCCCCCACCCAACCCCCCCCTCAGGGGGGCAGGAGGGGGGCACGGTTTCATTTTGCCCTTGACAATTCCACGAAATGTCTTGATAATGAATTGAACCGAAAAAATTTAACATTCATAGTATTTGGGCATGGGGGAAGTCGTGGACATCTTCAAAGGCCTTCTCAGCTCTCCGTCACAAGAGGGAACTGAGTTCATACGAATGTCTACGGGGAAGAAGCGGGCTCAGCTCGGATTTTCTCCTGATGCGGTTGCACCGTCACCCGCTGCTGAAAGATTTCACCGCCTCCGTCTCAGTCCGCTCGGGCAGCTTGAGGGGTCTTTCACTGCCGCTCTGGGCGGGGATCCCCGGCCGAACGAGGGCCCAAAAGTAGATCCCCAGGTTGTGGCGCACGACCTGGGAAAAGCCGTGGTCTGGAAGCAGTTCCTGGCTGTGAGGGGGATCGTCAGACAGAAGATCTCCGTGGGATTCATGATCAAGCTCCAACTGCGCAGCATGGCAAGAGCGGTTCGTTGGCACCAGCAGTGCCTCCTGTACCTGGATCGGAAGACCCTTGCCGCAGGGTCCGGCGACTCAAAGGGCGACATCCTCATCGGAATGGGACAGGTCCTGGGATCTGCGGCCGGTCTGGCACATCACATGAACGGTCTCAAGGAATCCATCCGGTGGATGAACGAGCTGGACGGGGACATCATAAGAACCGCCTCCCAGATCGGGGTGGAGGACTTCACCCACGCCTATCGGGGCATGCTCGGCGCCAGGGACATACTCCAGATGGATGGATTGAAGAAGTTCCATCGCGGCTCCGCGGGCGCCAGGGTTTCCGTCAATTCGGCTCTGGACCAGGAGCTGGCGGTGGGGAAGGGGCAGCACTTTCTCGCCGGAATGGGGATTCAGCTTGGGGTGAAGTACCTTCATACATCTATGAACTCCATCAAAAGAGGGCTCGGGGTCCTCAGACAGACCGGTGACTTGCCGCGGCAGGACGAAGGTCAATTCAAGGAAAAACTTGCGGACTTGTCCCTCGCGGAAAACGGCTATAAGGATTTTCTCGCCCAGGAGCCCAAGGTCAAATGGGCGGAGGAGGGTCGCGATCGCTTTGGAATCGAGTCCCACAAGACGGACGGCATAGAGCGCCAGACTGCGGAGTTGGGCGACGTTGTCTCCGGTGTTGACGGGTGACCTCATTTCTTAAATTTTTGTTAATTCTTCCAAAACCCCTTGACTTTTCCTCATTTCTCTTGTTCAATAATAGAGGTTAATCATGATTTGGACAGGAGGGAACTACCCTTGAATCTCAGCAGACCCGCAGGAACAAACCTTTTTTCTCCTTACAACGGCATTATAGCCAAAAAGGAGTCCCCTCCGGCTTCCTTTGCAGAGAAGAGACCGGAATACACGGATGAAGCCGAGAACACTCATTCCTCGGGGAAGGACCAGCACCTCATGCCCTCTCCCATGCCGCAATACACCGACGGCTACGGCGCCACCGGTAAGCAGGGGGGAGACTCCGAGGAAAAAAGGAAGGGATCGTAGTTCTCTGAAGAATCGTTCAAAAGCCTTTTGCTCGCCGGTGCAGGGAGCTTAAGAGTGGAGGTATGATTTTGTCCGACAAGCCACAGGGTCAGAATATTCCGTTCCATTTAGCGTTGACATTGCTCGGGATCGCTTTGATTGTTTTCCTTGGGTTTCACCTGAGATATAATTCCCAGTTCTTGCTCCAGATCGCCATTTTCGGGGTTCTTGCCGTGACTGCGGAACAATGGCAGATCAAGCTCCCCAGACAGGGAGTCGTCACTGTCGCAGATGCCGTTTACTACGCCTGCATCATCATTTTCGCCTCTCCCAGTGAGGGTTCTTCGCTCCTGTCGGGCGCCGCAAAGACTGCTTTTGTGATTCTTCTTGGGACGACTCTGAGACGGGTCCTCATCCGGCAGAAATGGTACATAGTCGCCAGCAACGCCGCTCAGGCGGTTGTGCCTTTCAGCATTGGGGCGCTGTTTTATGGTTACTTTGCCGCAGGCCCGCTTTTCTTTCCCCCTATCGAGAGCTTCTCCTGGAACCCCTCTATCCTCATACCATACTCCACCCACATCGTGCGGAATCTGGCCATATTGGTCATGACCGCCGGATTTTGTTTTTTCCTGAATTCCGCCGTTGTGTCTTTTGGAAAGGCGATTCAGCAGGGGCTGTCTTTTGGGGAGGTTTGGTATATCAATAACAACACCATAAAGATCAACATGCTCATGTTGTCTCCTCTCGGGCTTATGATGGCGGTGCTTTATCAGATCGAGCCCTTGAGTCTCCTTCTTTTGATACCTCCCCTTGTTGTCATGTACAGATCCATCAAGAGCTACACGGATTTGTTGGAAGAGGCGAAAGCCACCATCGAGGCTCTGGCTGCTGCTGTGGACAAACGAAATGAATACACCTTCCAGCATTCGGAGAAAGTCGCCACTCTCGCTGCGGATATCGGGAGGGAGCTCAAGCTGAAGGAATTTGAAGTGGAGAAAATCAAATCCGCTTGCCGCATCCACGATCTCGGAAAAGTCAGTGTACCGGACCGCATTCTGAAAAAGCCCGGCCCCCTCACGGAGGAGGAGTTCAGAACCGTTAAGCAACACCCCTCGGTCGGAGCCGAAGTGTCGGGTCACCTCACCTTGTGTCAGGATGAGGCTGAGCTCATACGTTATCATCATGAACGTTACGACGGCACAGGCTACCCTGAAGGGAGGGCGGGCGAAGCTATTCCCCTCGGGTCCAGGATCATCTCTGTTGCAGATGCCTTTGACGCCATGACCAAGGAACGACCCTACAGGAAATCCCTGGGCGTGGAGGAGGCCCTTCGGCGCATTGAAGGAGGGAAAGGGACCCAGTTCGATCCCAAGGTCGTGGAGGCTTTCACGGCGGTGATGAAAAAACAGGGAACCTGGAAGAAGCCTGAATCGGATACGGCGGGTAGAGCATCATAAGCATGCGACTCCCCACCTGACCTCCCCGCGAGGGGGAAGGGATTGGGGGAAAGTCAGGAGGAGGACCCTACAAATGCCAATTTATGAATTTCAGTGCGGCAGCTGTCGCCACAAGTTTCAGAAAATATGCAGGGTTGGCGTGGACTCAAAAGATCTGACATGCCCGACCTGCGGTGTTCCGTCACCGAAACGCTTGTTTTCGACTTTTGCCGTCTCATCCGGCAGACCGGACAATGGCGGAGACTACTCTCATTCCGAGGGTTCGAGCAGCGGCTGCGGCTCTTGCGGAGGCGGAAGCTGCTCCACCTGCGGGGGATAGGGTTTGAAGGAAATCGTGAACGTCCAGGCATAGTAAGTCGTGTCTGAAATAAGGCAGGGGGCTGTCTGTTGCTGCACATCAACATCGAGAAAAACATCGCGGGCGCCACGGTGGAGATTCCCAAGAAGTCGCCGCCATTGCAGGTGACTTCCCCGGAAGATCAGGATATAGCCATCATTACAGGGGAGTCGCCGACTCATTCCCC
>JACPDT010000170.1 GCA_016183865.1 Armatimonadota bacterium
CAGGTCTGGGGACTGCTCAAAATGCTGGCAACAAGAAAAGCAGAAAATCGATCGCCCTTTCACTATGTCATGACTTATACCTGAACCGGCGGGTCAATCAATCTGATAATCCTGGGTCATTTCTAAATGGTAATCTACAGATGACTCGCAGTTCAACAACGCCGCCGATTACGACGCTTGCTTCACTGATGTTCGCCTTTGCTTGGGCACGTCCGGGCCGGCGGCGATTATCCCTGGACCTCGTTGGTTCCAGTACACCGATCCGGACCTTGAGTGCGCTCGATTGGGCTCGGGCACGCACCTTGCCCATCAAGAGGTCACCCCTTTTGTTCTTGAGAACGTGGGTGAGTTTGATCTCGACCGTGCGAGCACTTTGCGAAGCCTGTTCATGAAGCTGAACACCGGCTTGAAAAGCAGAGCACGGACTGCTATGCAGCGGCTCGGCCAAGCACGCCTAAGACGCGGGCCTGCCGATACAGCGTTGGAAGTGGCGATTGCCCTCGAGGCCCTGTTGGTGGACTCCCCTGGTGAGCATACGTTCAAGATCGGGCTTCGCGCGGCTTTGCTCGTGTCAAACGATCTTGAGCAACGGAGACGGAGTAGAGCAATCATTGAGGCGATGTACAAGATACGCAGTTCACTGATGCACAGCGGTCAATCCAGCGATACCTGCAAAGTTCGTGGGTACGGAGATCTCAAAACCACCGAGATCGTCTCTGAGGCCATGGGAATAACAGCCTCAGTAATTCAGAGAGTAATCGGCTTTGGCACGACGCTCGACTGGGGTGCTATTGAGCTGTCTAGCCCCGCTTAGAACGTGCGGCCCAACCCCGCGCTGGAGCCGACAGCGCGAGCGGGCCGTTCGTGAATTCGCGCTGCGGCTCAGCGCGAGCGTTCGGGGCATAGAGGAGACCGTGAATCTCGTTGCGTCACCCATATCCCAGCCGCAAGCCATAGCATGCCTGTAGTTCCCGTGCAAATGCCCGGCCCGGAGGATTCCATGCTCAAGCTGCGAATCCTCAAGTATGAGGGATAAAACTCAAACCGCGAACCTATATGGCCGCACTTCCGACCAGATAACGAACAAGTCCGTCGGCCATGTCGTGGCATTTTGCGACCCCTGCGGCGATATTATAGGTAAGCAAGCATTAACACTTAAAGCCCTTTTGACCCGACGCAAGAATAATTCGCAACATCGCGACCTTTGCACGAAATGCCTACTAAACGACAAATATCCCTTCAGAAATATAGATCACTGCATAAGATATGTATTTCAAGTCGCACAGAGCCTCGGCAGAACTCCGACCCGAGACGAAATAGGAATGCCCTGCTACACTGCGGTTACTAGATATCACGGCGGCTATGAACCTTTCCTTCAACTCAGGCTACGGGGTGAGAGTTTATTACTCAGAGAGCGAGAGCTTATGGCTCAGAATACAAGGAATTAAGGCACCGAAGATGAGGTCGCGACCTAAAAGCACTGAACAGGAGCGTCCCGAACAACTCGATCAGGCCGACAGCCGCAAGATACTTCGGGCATTGACGAAGGCGGCTGCTGCTTATCTCGGATTGTTATGCCCGCTTCTTAAATGGAGGCTGAAATGTCCAACATCAAAGAGAAAATGACTGAGGTTATTCAATCTCAACCGGATGACGCGACGTATGAAGAAATCATGCGTGAACTGGCCTTTGAAAGAATGGTTGAGCGAGGCCTCGCAGATTCTCGGAATGGGCGCGTTATCTCAAACGATGAGATGGAACGCCGGATTCGCACATGGCAGAAATAAAGTGGACTGAGGAAGCGCAGCGTTGGCTCCGGATCGGTCTTCGAGGAAACCCGTGTCGAATAGATCTCGACAAGGCGCCCTGGATGGCCTGTAGTAATTCAGGGAACGAACCGAGTCACCAGCGATCGCATCTTTCTCTGTCGAACCTACGGCAGGATTACCTTATCCATCTCTTCAGGCCATACTCGCTTGAAATCTTTGGCATTCAGCGTAAGAAGCCTGTCCACCCTGGCCTTTTCTGCAGCCTTGGCGATGAGGGCGTCATAGGTGACCCCGCCTGCAAACCCGAACTCTCCCAGCCTCTTGAGGACATGACCATAATCAGACGCGGAAAGAGATACCACAGCGGCTGCTGTCTCAATATTCTCATGGGCGAGCCTCAATGCAAGAGCCGGTGAAATCCGTGGGCTGACATGGCCCTCGCAGCCGTTGCTCCCGATGCCTTCTGATTTCATTCTCCATATCGCCGACGGCCTTTCCGGTAAAGACGAGTACACCATCAATAACTTCTACGGGGCTAAGTTCCGCTAAGGGCCGCAGAATGATTTCCTCATCCCTCTCCTCAATGCTCAATGCTGAGCCTTGACTCAGGCCTATTCTGTCGCGGATCTTCTTCGGTATGACCACCCGCCCGAACTTATCGACAGTTGTTTTCATTGCGGTGACGCTCCTTCCATACAGAATACCATGTTTCCAATGCCATTGTATCACGGCAATAGGCATGAATCAATGGCATGACATGGAATCGCCCCGGAATCCGGCAAACCGGAAAACGCACCGTGAATGGGGTGTCAGAATTATTTTTTCAAGGCAGCCTTAACCCAGTAATCGTGGGTGTGATTGTGCCGGGCATGAACCAGCTTGCCGTGGCCTGGAGCTTGGTTCCCTTGACGGTTCCCTTCCAAAGGATCTTGCCTTCTTTGGCACTGACGGCAGTTGCTTCAGATGAAAGGGTTAGAGCACTCACGATGTATGGGACAGACAATTGGGTGAGATGGTTCCCTGGAGTGGACAGAAGGAGCAAAACAGAACGGTCACGCTGACTGCATCTGGTAATAGGTCTCGAACTGCTCCTTGCTGCCGATAACGCTTCCCCTGCCATGATCGGTGAACCAGGTCCATTTCCCGATGAAGGGCAGGGTAATTCCATGAATCTTCATTCTTTGGAACATCACGGGATCCTCATCCAGAAGCCTCTTCAGGGTCTCAAAGCCGTTGATCTCCTTGCCTTTCCTCAGTGTGGAAGAGGCGCCTCGTATGGCGCCGAAGGCGGCGCCGACTCCGGCCCCGATCTGGGCTGCCCTGAGAGACCCGCCGACAGCGGCAAGCAACGATCCTGTAAGGGGGCCGCCCAGTATCGCCCCAACAACGGCGCCGACGGCGCCAAGAAAGAGGGCCTGCTTGGGATAGGCCGTGCCCCTGGCCTTTTGAGTGAAATAAGAGAGCTTGTTCGTGAGCGTCCCCAGCTCGTCTTTGTCGCCCGGCCTGGCTTCAGGATTGTATATTTCAAATAAGAGCTTCAATTCTCGGAAATTGTGGATAGGTATGGATGCCCCGAAATCGAGCTCCACTCCTTCAGGGTCCGCTGAAATCTTGGACTTCTCGCCGGCTTCCGCAAGGGGCTTTGCGGGGTTCAGGGGCGAAGCAACGGTGGCCACTGCAACAAGCTGATCCGGAGAAAAATTAAGACTCACGACTCTCTTGGGCTGAAAGATGACCTCCTCCCCCTTTTCCAGCCTGGAAAGGGCCTCCATTTCGCTTATGGACGTTTTCGGCTTTCCCCAGAACCAGTCGGAATCTCTCTTCAGCTCCCATGGGGTCCCGGCGGTCAGGAGCTTTGAGGTGAAATAGCCGGTCATTTTCGCGGCATCAGTGAGGGAGATGTTCTGGTATCCTTCCCCTGTCGGGTGAATGTGGACCTTATCAGGATATTTAGCTTCCTCCACGCTGTCTGCTTTGGTCAGATTCGCTTTTGCCTTGTAAGCCGCAAACTCGACTTCAAGGGCATCAAGCTTCTTCTTAAACTCATCAGAGGCTGGGTCCAGGGAACCTGTCTCATTGGATTGAACGGGAGGGGTGGGCGCATCCTCCGATATCCTTCGGAAAGCCTGGATTCCTCCGGGGGTCGTCCGGGTTATTGCCATTTTCCTCTCCACTGCCTCTCTCGTCTGTCGGACCGACGCTCAGGGCGTGACCCTTATGTCTTCTTCCAGAATCAATGTTCCTGTTTTGCGGGAGATGTGATACCCGCTCGGGGTTCCTGTCAACACTCCTGTATCTACAAGTCCGCCGAAAAGGCCGGCAAGATTCAAGGCGCCTGGCCCGGAGAAGATCATTTGCTGTCTGAACGGCACTCCACCGATGTTGCCGCTTGCGGTGAAGGAGCCCGAATAGGGATCAGAGCCGAAGCTTTCCTGAAGGGTGAGGCCGTTCACCTGGCCCCTTGTCTCCATGGAAGCAAATCCCGCGGACATGACAAGAGAAATGTTGTCAGGGGCGTTTTCGCTTCCTTTGGGCGCCGTTTTCCCTGTGATCTGAAGCTCCTTCGTCCAGGGGTTCGAGGTGACCTTCTCTGAGTAAGTCTGGGTGTCGTTCCCGAGAGTTCCTTCGCGCGATTCCCCCTCCTGAGAGGGCTTGATGATGAAGGTGTTCTCCTCTTTGAAGGTTGGGTCATTTTCCTTTGTGAAGGTCTGATGGATCTCCAAAGACTTGAACTTCTTGGGGAAACTCATGGCCAGAAACCAGTCGGTGGAGGGAAGAAAGGCCGCCTCCAGGGGCTTATCCAGCCCATCCTTGCAGGAAAAGGCGCTTACCGCATCCCCTGGCGGAAAACTCTGAGGGAAGACTTCAAGCGTCCTTGGTTGTGTCGTAACAGCACCGGCAATCACAATCGGTCCCTCCTCTTCCCAGGATAACATATTTCAATATGTCCCTCAAGGACTCGTGAGTTACCATTCTGTTAATTTGTAGCAGGAGGTATAGATCGGCCCCTTCTGGAAGAATCACTCCAAAGGAGGTGGCTTGTGTGCCGGAACTCGTGGAATCGGCTGAAAACGTGATCCAAGGCGCCAAAGAGGCGGTTCTCCCCCATTTCACCTTCCTGAAGGAGGTGATGGAAACAGGTCCCAAGCTGATGGTTCGGGGAAAGGGCGTCCGGTTGTGGGATATCCATGGCAAGGAATACATTGATGGAATGTCCATCCTGTGGGTGGTGAACGCGGGCCATGGGAGGGAGGAGATCAAGGAAGCCGTGACGGCTCAGATGGACAAGATCTCCTATGCCACGCTCTTCGGGGGATATTTCAATGAGCCTGCCGTAAGGCTTGCGCAGAAGCTGGCCCTCATTACGCCCGGTGATCTGACCCACACGTTCTTCGTGAGCGGCGGATCCGAGGCGATCGAGACATCTGTGAAGATTGCAAGACAGTATCACCAGCTCAACGGCCATCCCAATCGCTACAAGGTCATCGGGAGAAGAGAGGCCTACCACGGCACGACTTACGGCGCCCTCTCCCTGTCGGGGATCAAGGCGAATCGCACCCCTTTCGAGCCCCTCCTTCCCGGATTCCGGCACATTTCTCCCCCTTACTGCTATCGGTGCGACTTCGGAAAAGCTTATCCGGAATGCGACCTGGACTGTGTTCGAACATTGCAGCAGCTCATCGAGTTCGAAGGACCCAAGACCATCGCCTGTGTGGTCATGGAGCCGGTCATGAGCGCACTCGGTTCCGTCGCGCCTCCGCAGGAGTACTATCGGAAAATACGGGAAATCTGCGATCAATATGGAATCCTTCTGGTGCTGGACGAGGTCAACAACGGCTTCGGACGGATCGGCAGGATGTTCGCTTCCGAGCATTATGGGATAACGCCTGACATGATGACTTTCGCAAAAGGGCTTTCGAGCGGCTATATGCCCATTGGCGCCACCATCGTGAGAAGGGGCATTGCGGAGAAATTCGTGGACTGGATGCTGGTTCATGGCCTCACTTTCGGCGGCCACCCTCTCGCCTGTGCCGCTGCCCTGAAAAACATCGAGATCATCGAAAAAGAGAATCTTCCCGCAAGATCGGCGGAGATGGGCGCCTATCTCCTTGAGAAGCTCAAGACCCTGGAGGAGCATTCCATCGTGGGGGATGTACGGGGGCTGGGACTTCACACTTCCGTGGAGTACGTGAAGGATAAGAAAACAAAAGAGCGTCTTTCGGGAAGGGTTCGCATCGCCTCCAAAGTGGAAGAGCGGATGTACCGAAGAGGAATCTATCTCTGCCGGGCCTCTGTGGACAAGACCTACATCGCCCCACCCCTCATTGTGAGAAAGGAAGAGATAGACCGCATTGTGAACGCCCTGGATGAGAGCATCGGGGAAGTGGAGAAGGAAATCGCTTGAAGCCTTCTCTTTTGGAATTCCTGGGTCTGAAACCCGGCATGGTGGCCCTTCTGGCCATGGTGATCCTTGTCGGAATGGGTCAATACATGGGAGAACGGTTTCTTCCCAAGTACCTCATGGAGCTGGGTGCCGGCGTGATGATCGTGGGAGTCCTCGGGGCGATGAACAACCTCCTCGGCGCGGTCTACGCTCTCCCCGGAGGCTATCTCTCCGACCGAATCGGACATAAGCGAGCGTTGCTGACTTTCAACCTGGCGGCCATCTGCGGATACCTCCTGGTCATCATCTTCCCGAGCTGGCCCGTTGTTCTTGTGGCGGCAACGCTCTTCCTGTCCTGGTCGGTTCTATCGTTGCCTGCCACCATGGATCTGGTGGCAGATGTGCTGCCGCGCACTAAATGGGCCATGGGGGTCTCCCTCCATTCCCTGGTGCGGCGCATTCCCATGGCGCTGGGACCGATATGCGGCGGACTCCTTATCGCGAAACTGGGAATCATATCAGGGATACGCCTATCCTTCGTGCTGGCGATCGTCCTGGCCCTGGTCGCGATCGTGCTTCAGCAGCGTCTTATGCCCACAGCCACGCGGAAGGAGGAAATCCCTTCACACCCCATTCTGCTTTGGCGGCGATTCGCTCCTCCCTTGAGACGGCTTCTTGCGGCCGATTTGCTGGTACGCTTCTGTGAGCAGATTCCTTACCCTTTTGTGGTGCTGTGGGTCATGGACATTGCCCGTTTTTCCGCCACAGATTTCGGATTCCTCTGCGCCATTGAGATGGCGACGGCCATGGCAATCTACATTCCCGTCGCCTCGTGGTCTGATCGAATGGACAGAAAACCCTTCATCCTGGCTACATTTGTTTTCTTCAGTGCATTCCCCCTTGTCCTCATGTTCTCAAAGAGCTGGTGGATGCTCGTTCTTGCTTTTGTGATCCGGGGTTTGAAAGAATTCGGCGAGCCCACCCGAAAGGCCCTGATCGTGGAGCTGGTGCCCCAGGACGCCCGTGCCAGCTCTTATGGCCTGTACTACTTGATACGTGACTCAGTCGTATCGGTTGCATCCCTCATGGGCGGGGTCTTCTGGAATATTTCCCCCCGGATCAATTTGATCGCCGCCTTCGCCTTCGGGGCACTGGGCGCCCTCTATTTCGCCCTTTGTGACAGGACGGAGCACGGGCAGGGAAAAAAATCTGCAACCTGAGCCTGCCCGATCCTTTCAAAAGGGAACTTCCCGTCTTCAGGAATCATTAGAACTTCCGGGAGCTTCTCTCATGGAAGCCCTACGGGGGAGCCAAACCCGAAACAGGAGGTGGTTTATCTGAAATTCTGGGGTGGATTGCAAGATATTCGGGAGGTGACGGCCATGGCCGTAATTATAAGAACGCTGGAAACGAAAAGCCTTGACTCGGCGGACGAAGTCCGCACGCTCCCTAAGACGAAAGTCGAAGTTTGCAGGCTTGAGGATCACACGTTGATGCGAGCGACTTTTGAGCCAGGGTGGAAGTGGTCGGAATGTGTGAAACCGCAAGTCGGCACAACAACATGCGAGATTCAGCACCTTGGGTACTGCCTGAGCGGGCAGATGAAAGTGAAGATGAATGACGGCAAGGAGCTGCTGGTGAAACCGGGAGACTTTGTGGTGATCCCTCCGGGCCACGACGCCTGGGTAATGGGAAACGAACCGACGGTCATGCTCGATTTCGTAGGAGGCGCGACTTACGGGAAGCGAATTTGATAGTGGAAAGAGCTCAGCCCCCCTCCCAACCTCCCCCCTGAGGGGGGAGGCAGTGGGAGAGGATAGAGACACGAAGAGGCGGCCCTGTGGCTGCCTCTTCCATATCCAGGGAAATTGGAGGGACGCGCTCCATCGCGTCCGGTTTCAGGCCGCTTCCACAACGCCCAAATCCTGTAGATCCTGCACCATGTAAAAAGGAAGCTGGTCTTCCGGTTTCGGAAGATTGAAGCTAATTTTCCTTGGATCTATGATGGCCTCTTCCTGGGCCTGTTGGCCAAGGAAGCTCCTTTGCTCATGGAGAAACTGGGTGATGTCTTCGTGATATTTCCTGATCTGTGCCGCTTCAGGAGTGGCTTCTTCGATTCTCAGGTGGTCCTCTTCCATCTTGGACAGGGCATCACCCGTTTCATTGACAAGGGCCACCATCTGCGCTGTCGGGAGCCCGGCCCGATTGTATTCGAGATCGTGCTCCCTCTGCAATTTGAGCTGCTTTTTCTGGGTAAGGAGAATCATCTTCTGGAGCTCATTCTGGATGGTGGGATCCGATAGATTTCGGCGGTTTGCTTCCATAAAATCGGTGATCCCTTTTCGATCCTCCGTTTGGACCCTGTCCCGCTCCACTCGTTGTTTTTCTTTGACCTCCTCTTTTCTCTGAGTTTCGTACTCCATGCGGACCGTCTTTTGAACCGGAGTTTCTTTGCCTTCCTTTACGACAGGCTTTCCCTGCGCGTCCAGAGACACCTGAGGTTTCCCATCTTTTTCGAGAACCTCCAGGTGGTGATCCTCGTAAAAGCTGGATTTCATCTGCTCCAATTCTGCGCCCGCGTCCTTGATGAAAGCCTCCCTTTGTGCCAGGTGATCCATCTGCATCTGATGAAGCCTGGAGGCGGCGGTCTGCGGGAAGGAAGGCGCAGCAGTCAGGATGTTCTTGCCCTCTTCCGCAGTTTGCGACGGCCCGAAGGCCTGGAGCATTTTTGAGTTGATCTCACTCATGCGCATTCGATGCTGCATGAGCAACTGGGACTGGGACGGTCCACCCCCCTCCCCACC
>JACPDT010000021.1:0-3615 GCA_016183865.1 Armatimonadota bacterium
GAAAAGCTCACGTACGGTTTGAAGTGGCGGGGGCTGGAGACGGGACAGAAGCCATAGATTACAGTAGGCGCGTGCGCCGAGATATCCGGAGGCTGACCTGTTACCGCGCCAGTCCTCGACCCTACAGAAATGCGAGAGGGCGCCTCATTCAGGGTTCATCCGGCGGATCGTCAGGAAAGACGCCTGAGGCACTGGCTGTAACAAGACCCACCTGCAGAAAGGGTCCTTCGAAAATCAGTTGATCCTTGATTTGCTTGACGGGGCACCGCCATTCCCGGCCTGACGCAGAGATAACTACTTGCGACTTTGATGAAGCACAATCTTGGGTCGGCAGAAGCGCATCTTGTTCCAGGTGGGCAAGCATAGCGGAAATACAAAGCTGGGCTCAAGTTCCTCTGTATGAGCGATGTGTATTTAGATTTTACGGAGCGCCTGAGAAATTTGGGGAGATACTCACCCTACGAGTTTCATATCACGTTCGATATCGAGAAATTTCTGCCTGCAACTTTTTCGTTTCACCTTGAACTTGCTCATCTTTCGCTTGACAACTCTCGGGTTTTGGCGCGGCAGCACCCGCCTCAGCCATAAGACAGCGAATCATATTATAGAGGGCGGCAAGTGCATAGGCTTCTTGCAGAATGCCTTCCGGAGTCTTGCTACGGAAGACCAAATCCTGCGCGCTGGAGGCCACCGTTGCGAGGTGGTTCTTTATTTCGTCGTAAGAAGTTTCAATTTGCCACCTGGCGTGGTAGAGTTTGGCGAGTTCCATGTCAGGGTATTCATTGGGGTCCAGCAGGTCCGTCAGTAAACGGACGGTCCCGTTATTGCCGATTTTGTACTCTATCATTCGCAACGTCAGCTTCACAGTCGCCTTCTTATTCTTGCGGAGTTCCTTAGGAATCTCTCCCTCCACGGTAACAAGAAAATCTCCGGAACCGAGGCGTCTGATGACATGAGGCTTCCATGTGGAGGAAATTCTGCCAAGAATACGTATCTTGCGCCTCAGGCACTCTGCAAATAGCCAAGCCGCCGAGATGCCTCTGTCCATCAAGAGGAGATCATTTCTGATGAGGCGCTCGAGCAGTTTCAGAACGCCAAGTCGCTCTGGGACATCGCAATGCGTGAAGACCATATCCAGTATCTGGCTCGTGCTTGTCTCCACGAGCGACACCGCATCCATCTGGGGGTACGCCGTTTCTCCACGGGAGGATTTCGGCCGTCCAAAGTGGGCCTCATTTGCCGCTGTATCGGGAACATTGAAGCCTGTGCCGTCAACAGCGCACACCCGATGGCCGTGAAAAGATGCTATAGGCTTCACCTCTGCTGCGTGAGTCTCAAAGAAAATGCGCATAGGCTCGACCCCCAGTCGTGCGCGGGCATGAATGACGGCCTCCGGAGACGAAACTGCCCGAGAAGCATCTTCAGCACTGTTGCGATAGAGGCTGAGCGGAATAGCATCAGTGCAAACACGAACCACATCATAAACGGAGCCTTCAGGGCGCAATCTCGCTTTTGCCACCGCCCAGACTTGTCCAGTGCCAAGGAAACGAATCTCATGTATTCCTCGGTCTCCAGAACTTGAAGGCCAAGATTTTCGGCCGCATAAGAAAGGGTTTGACGAACCGTGGAGAATTTCATGATCCAGAGCCTCCTTCGATTGAAGAGTAGTGATAACCCCTTCAATTCGAAGAGGAGGCTCTATTACTTGCTTCCCGCCTTAATTAAGTGGTATTGCACTTAGTCTCCGCAAGGTGTCCAGGATCTCCTGGGAGCGATCCGCAAAAAGGCTTCTGGGGGCGGAGAATTCAAGGATCGGGTTGTTGTCCGTATGCACTCTTGCCCTTTCCAGGTACTTCTCCATCCTGATTTCGGTGGCCATTCGATGAGCCATGAGAATCTCCCTGTTAGGGAGACCCAGGGCTGTCAGCTCCCTGGCGGCCTCAGGGAAGCGAGACGGTTCGGAAAGTTGTTGCGGGCGAAGGGACGCGAGAATAAGGGCATCTGAATTATTGTGCACCCAGATGGAAAGGTGGGGAAAAACGGATCTGACGGTAGCCAGAATAACCCTGAAGTCTTCAGGGGCGATCTGATACAAGTGAACCCACTGACAGAGGATGCCTGCCGGCCCGAGTCTTTTGCGACAGGTGAGAAAATGTTCCTGGGAGAAAAGATTGCTCACCCCCCCCATCCAAAGATTGGATGGCTCCGATACAATCACATCCACCTGATCTCTCGATCGCGTCAGGACTGTGCGAGCGTCTTCATAGGTGATCCTGACCCTCGGGTCGGATAGAGCCGAATGATGGTATTTATCGAAAAGCCTGGCCCCTTGAAATACAGCGGGCTCCAGCTCTACGCAATGGATATCTGTGACAGGATAGCGCTCAATGGCGCCCAGGGTTACGCCGCTGCCGAGTCCGACCACGAGAACTTTTCTCGCTTCCGGATTGTGCAGAAGGGGGAGGTGGCCGAGCAATAATTGGGTGCTCATGTCCAGGAATTGATTGGAAGCATCCCCTTTTCCGTTGACGGTCATAATCATGACGCCCTTTTCATCTTCCGTCACGGCGATGTTGGAAGTGAGCCCTTCCTTATAGTAAATGACTTTGAAATTCTCGGACCTGGAGGCAAGACCGATAGTGACCTTTCCCTCCTTTCCCCTGCCCCTGCTCTTTCGCTTCCTCCCTTGTGGCGCGGTGGCCGTTTGTTTCTGGCCCGCCTGATCCGGGTCCTTTCGGACTCTTCTTGATAATTCCTCGACAAAGGTGACTTTTTGCAGTTTCTCTCCGGCCACCATATAGGCATAGGCATAAGGGCCTACCGCCAGTGCGCGCTGGTCCCAGGGGGGAACAAGGAGCCAGAAGAGGAGAATGACTCCGCCGACCCACGCCAGTTTGCGAGCCGGTGTTTTCTGTTTCGCAAGGAGAATGATTCCAAGGATTCCATTCCCAAACACTCCGAGGGTTAGAGCAGCCTGGGAGCCGATTTGAGGAATCAGGACGAAACCGGTGAGAAGCGATCCCAATACGGTCCCCGCGGAATTAAGGCCATAGAGCCGCCCAAGAGTCGTCCCTGTGGGAAGTCCTTTTTTCAGAGCCATGGCACAGATAAGGGGAAAGGACAGGCCCAGGAGGGTGGTGGGAATGATCGTGAATGCAATGACAGCCGTCAGTTGCAGGATTTGAAAGAAAAGAAAATGTTGTTTCGATATGTCGTACAGAAACAGATACACCCCGGGAAGCCTTGTGGCGAGGACGATTGAGAAAAGTGCATAAAAGGCGATTCGAAGCTGCGCCCATCCCAGGAATGCCGCATGGTCGGCAATCGCGGCAACTCGCCGGGCCAGGACCAGGGACCCGATGGCCAGACCCAGGAGAAATGAGGCGAGTACCGCGCTCGTCGCGTAGACATAGCTCCCCAACATGATGTGAAGAACCCTTGACCACGCGATTTCGTAAAGAAGTGACACAAAACCGACGAAAAATGCCAGGAAGGGGAGCCAGGGTCCCGAAAGAGCGGTTCCTTCCCTCGCCTGCCCAACCTGCGCCTCTTTAGCAATCTCCCCTCCATCCTCTCTTGCCTCCCCCTTCCCCCCTTCCCCACAATTCCAGAACC
>JACPDT010000021.1:3648-12080 GCA_016183865.1 Armatimonadota bacterium
GCCAGCACGGTTCCCAGGGCGGCCCCGAGCGTGTTGATTCCGTACAGGAGCCCCAGTGACTTCCCCGGGTGTGCCCCTCCACGCACCAGGAAGGACGCAAGAGCGGGAAGAGTTCCTCCCATGGCCATCGTGGGGATCGCGAGGGCAGTAACGGAGAGAAGGGCCCGTATGATGCTGAGGCTGAAGAAATCGAGTGGGAATTGAAGGGACATCCAGGAAACGAGGCGCCCGATACCCTGGAAGCATAAAGGAGAGAGAAGAGCGAAGCAGCCGACGAGGATTTCCAGAAGCACATAAAGGCGAACCGGGTTCTTGACCCGGTCGGCGACTGGTCCCAGAAGATATCCTCCCAGGCCCAGGCCCAGCAGGAAGGCCGCAAACGTGGTGCTCAGAGCGAGGAAAGACGAACCGAAAATGAGTGCCAGAGATCTCATCCAGATGGTCTCATAAATCAGTCCCGTAATACCGGAAATCAAGAAAAATATGAGAAGTAAGCGGTGTAAGGATGTGTTCACCTTGCCATTATAGCACGCCCACCGCCTCAGGTAAACAGCTCATCCATCTACCATGTAACCGTTCACCCCCACCTGACCTCCCCCCTCAAGGGGGAGGAATAAGCCCTCGGGAAATAGGCGGTGGATTTAGGGTACTCTACCACTTTACAGTTGGGCGGTTTTGCGGTATCATGAAACGGTAAAGGGAGGTACTGCCGGTCGTGATCCTCACTGTGACTTTGAATGCAGCCATAGACAAGACTTTGCGGGTGGATCGCTTCTCCGTAAATGGGCGGTTTCATCCCGCAGAAGTCGTCACCGTCCCCGGTGGAAAAGGGATCAACGTGGCCCGAGTATTGTCCCGACTTGGGGCGCCGGTCCTGGCTACCGGTTTTGTGGGGGGGCATAATGGGGAGTTTATTTGCGACCATTTGGATCGGGAAGGCATTCCCCAGAATTTTGTCAAGATACGCGAGGAATCCAGACTGTGCTTCGCAGTGGCTGATCCCGTTTTTGGAAACCACACGGAAGTGGATGAACTGGGACCATCCGTTTCTGCCGACGAATTGGATCTGCTTATGGCACATTATGAAAATTTGCTCGACAAGGTGAGTCTGGTGATATTGTCCGGAAGCCTTCCACGAGGAATTCCTGTTTCCATTTATCGCGAAATGGCCAAAGTGGCTTCCCAAAAAGGGAAAACGATTTTTCTGGATGCGGCGGGGGAGGCCTTGTCGGAGGGACTCAAGGCTGCGCCCAAGGTGGTGAAACCGAATCGGGAAGAAATGGAAGATTACCTGGGCAGAGCCATCGGAGATCCCGCGGAGCTGCTGGAGCCCATCCATCGGTGGCACGAAATGGGCGTGGAAACTGTCATCGTTTCCCTGGGAAGAGAAGGCGCCATTGCTTCCAACCACGCAGGCTGCTGGCGCCTCCGTCCCCCGCCGATTCGGATACTCAGTCCCGTGGGTTCCGGTGATGCCATGCTTGCGGCATACGCCTATGGGACCCTTTCCGGCAATGAGTTCCTCGAGTGCGCGAAACTGTCGGTCGGTGCTGGGGCGGCCAATGCAGCCCATTACGGGGCAGGCTTCGTCCTCCCTGAAGAGGTTTTTGATCTCTCCGGGAGGGTTGAGATCTCAAGATGGCGTTAATAATGAATTCGGGGAGAGGGAGGAGTACCCATGTTGCAGGCGAAAAGTCGGATTTTTCTCTTCATACTCTCGATTCTAATCTGGCAGAGTGTCGGGCCTCTTTTCGCCGATAGCGGGGTTTCAGCGGCTGCCAGGGTTCCGGGTGAAATCCTCGTAGATTTGAGGGACAGCGCTACAGAGGATGATGTCAGGGAGCTCCAGAACAGATACGGCATTGAGCTTCGTTTCAACAGTCCCCTCTCGGAGAGGCAAAGACTCTATCTGGTCTCTTTACCAGATTCCCGAGTATCGGAGATGGTTTCTCTTCTATCGTCGGATCCTCTCGTAGAGGCCGCGGAGCCCGAATACCTCTACACGGCTTTTTCCCTGCCCAATGATCCCCTTTACAAATATCAATGGCACATGCACCAGATAAATGTCGCTCAGGCCTGGCGATTCTCAAAGGGAGAGGGTGTCACCGTTGCCGTGATTGACACCGGCGTCGCCTATGAGAATTATCAGCACTTTCACAGGGTGGAAGATCTGGAAGGGACAAGGTTCGTCCCGGGTTACAACTTCGTGAACAACACGACTCATGCCAATGATGACCATGGACATGGAACCCACGTGGCAGGAACGATCGCCCAGGCCACCGACAACAGCGATCATTAATATGAGCCTTGGGGGCCCCTTTCCAAGCAAGGTTCTGGCCGATGCGTGCAACTATGCCCATCGAAAAGGGGTTCTCATCATTTGCGCCGCCGGAAACAGCTCTTCAAGCTGGGTTTCGTATCCTGCGGCCTATCCTGTGTGTGTCGCCGTCTCCGCGGTCCGCTACGACAAAACCCTTGCCTTCTACTCCAACAGGGGACGAAGAATTGATATTGCCGCTCCGGGCGGGGACATGAATGTAGATCAAAACGGCGATGGATACAAGGATGGGGTCTTGCAGAACACGATCGCAATTCGGGACCCCAGCAGGGAAGATTACAGCCTGTTCCAGGGCACCTCGATGGCTTCGCCCCACGTGGCGGGAAGTGCAGCTCTTGTTATGTCCCTGGGGGTCACGAATCCCTGGGAAGTGAAGAAAGTTCTTTTTTCTACCGCCCAGACCCCTCCTGAAGAAAGATCCAAGGGGTATGGCGCCGGGATTCTCAACGCAAACTCCGCAGTCCAAAGAGTTGTCCTATGGAGAGGGGTCAAGAAGGTGCTGATTGCCCTTTTCTTCCTTGTGGCCCTCTTCCTGCTCAGGAAGAAGCTTCCCCGTCTCATCACCTCCTTGTGCTGCGGGACTGGGCTCCTGGCGGGATCGAGCGGATTCTTCTTCCTCCCCTTTTTCACGGAGATCCCCGCACCTGTGGCGCCTTTTCTCACACGGGGATTGGGGGATTGGGACATATTCTGGCTCGGGGCGCAAGCCCACGGGCATCCCTTGTTTTACAGCGCCTTCGCTCCCTTGATTCTTGCCGCCTTGTTTCATAAGTGGCGGATCCCCCGGGCAATTGTCGCCGGATTTTCGGCAGGAGTCGCCTCCGTGATAGTGTCCTGCCTTTTCGCGCCTTCCGTCATGGGACATTCCTTCCCATTGCCGATCGAGAAGCTCTGGCTGCTCGTAAATGGTATTGCCTGTTTCGGATTGGGCTTGAGTCTGGTCTCCAAGGAGGATAAGACATGAATCGGATAAAGGGTAAAGTACGCTATCAAGACATCGAAGGAGGAATCTGGCTTCTGGAGGGGGAAGATGGAGTTCAATATCAGTTGCACGGCGGTGATCGGAGCCTCTACCAGGACGGCAGGAAGGTCACCGTACAAGGTCAAGTGGCGCAAGACATGATGGGAATCGGCATGGCCGGTCCCCTTCTGGAAGTAAAATCATACGAGTAATCGGCGAAATGACAATAAGAAAACTCAACAAGACCCTCAGAGATTTCAAGAAAGCCGTGACATACGGAATCCTTGCATTCTTTCTGATAAGCTGCATCGGGATCGTTGTCGTTGACAAAGTGGGACAGCGCAAGCAGGCCGAGCGACAGGCAACTGCCGCCCAGAATTCCCGCTCTGATGTGGAGGACTGGAAGGCAAGGTTGAAGGAAGATCCGAAGGATCCCTTTGTCCACCGGAATCTGGCCAAGGCCTACTTTGATGCAGGGAAGATTCCGGAGGCTCTCCGTCACGGCAAGGAAGCCCTCAAGCTCGATCCAAAAGATGAAATGACTCACCTGGCGCTGGCGCATTTCTATCAGGCGCAACAGAAGTGGGATCCCGCCATCGGCCACATTCGCTCCGCCATTGCACTTAAGGGAAATGAGCCGGAATACCACAATCGCCTTGCCTATTGCGCTTTTCAGAAGAAGGATTTCGGTCTTGCCGTAAGGGCCGCCAAGGACGCCCTTGCTCTTGATCCCAACAACCCTGACAGCCATTCTCTCCTTTTTTCCATTTATTCCAGTCAGGGAAAGGAAGATCTGGCTATTCAAGAGGGAGAGAAAGCCGCAACCCTGAATCCCCAGAACCTGCTCTTGAACCTTCTCCTGGCGATTTATCAGCTTGGCCTGGCCAGAGCCCTGGCCAAGATGGGGAAAAGGAAAGAGGCCGAGGCTAAACTTTCTCTGGCTCTGAAAACGGCTCAAGCGGAAAAAAGACCGGATGCCGAAAAACGCATCAAGGCCCTTCTGAAGGAATGGAACAAGGGATCCTGACCACACCGTGCCGGCAGAACTGACTGAAGCTTTCGCACTGCCCTATCGAGATTCTCGATTCTGGAAGAAACTTCTCATCGGCGGAGGGCTCTTGCTTCTCCCCGTTCTCTTCTGTTTCCCCCTCGGTTTTTCTCTGAAGTATCTCGAAATGCGCCTTGAGGAAGATCCGCAGCCTTTGCCGGAGTGGGATGATTGGGGCGCTATGTTTCGGAAGGGCGCGGGCCTTTCTCTTCTCCTGATCGCGTATGCCGGTCTCCCCCTCGCCCTTTTCCTTCTTGCCGTGATCCTCCTGTTTGAGGCAGGGAAGGTCTGGCAGCATGGCGGCAGTTGGGAATGGCTCATCCTTTCCGTCGCAGGGGGGTCATTCGCGGGCATCATCCTGTGTTTGCTGGCCGGCTTTCTATGCCTCCTCCTTGCCGGTTTTCTGCCGATCGCCCTGATACGATTCGCACTTGGCGGGTTTCGTGCCGCTTTTCAATTCAAGGACATGTGGCAGGATGCAACCCAGAATGTTCGGGACTATGCCGGGACCTATCTCACTTATGCCGCTGTCTCGGGAATTCTTCTGCTCACGCTTTGGATCGGAGGTGCGTACTTTGTGTCCCTTCCTTTCCTTTTTCTGAAGATTCTGGGCGTCCCATTTCTTCTCGCCACAGGCCCTTTGTCGCTATATCTCGCACTCGTGGGGGCGTTTCTCTTTGCCCGAAAATACCAGGAATTGATTATTCTGCGGATGGAAGTTCCTTGAAAACGGATGCACCACGGAGGCAAAGAGCGCAAGGAGTGGCGAGTAAATGTAACTACTCAGGTAGTCAGGAGTCAGAATGCAGGAGTCAGAATGAGGACGTCAACGACGAGATTTGAGGACTTGGTGGTGTGGCAAAAACTCCTGCTTAAAGGGAAAAAAACAGGGAACTCGAAAAGACACAGACAGGCAAAGGGCAGTCACACGGTCGTGTCTCTGAAAGCTGACCGCCGACTGCTGATCGCTGTCTTAGCTTATTACAGGAGGTAAGTGCATGAGCGGCATCAAGAGACAGATATTGGCCTTATTGCTCCTTTTCACATTGTCTCTGACAGGATGTTCCCTCGGACCCACTGGTCCGGGAATTGATTCGGGTGAAGTTTCCTCCGGCGGCACGGGTGGACCCTCCCCCGGTCCCACGCCGACCCCCACCCCTTTGCCCACCCATGACCTGCTGTCCGTTTCACTGCATGCCAATGCCTCAAATGCGATCGCAGTTGGAAAATCGGGCGTTATTCTTCGAAGCACTGATGGCGGCGCCACCTGGACCGATGTCTCCAGTGCTGCAGTGACCGGTTCCGTGAACCTGTGGGCTGTTTCCATCGGAAACTCCATAGCCCTCGTATCCGGAGACTCGGGAAGGATTCTCAGGAGCACCGACCTGGGGTCGAACTGGACGCGGATCCAGGGGGCGGCCAATCCCTTCGATGGTCTAGCCATAAGCCTTATGGGCATAGGTGTGAAACAGGCTGCAGACAACAATGCCGTTGTCGTCGGGTCCGCTCAAGTGAACCAGCAAAACATCTTGAGAAGCACCGACGGGGGCCAGACCTGGCTCGGGCCCATCAACTCGGGGACAAACAAGTCCCTTTCCTGGGTGGCGTACAGCACCTCTCTCAGGGTTCTCGCCGTCGGAGCGGTGCAGGACAGCGGCGTGAGCGCACTTGACGTAAGCGTGAACGACGGGGCAAACTGGCAACTGAGTGGGGCAGCGGCTTTCACCGGAGGCGCCCCCGCCGCGAATCTCGAGGGTGCGGCCTTCTTCACCGATACGGAAGCGATTATCGTGGGAGTCGGGGGCATCGTGTATCGCTCCGTAGACGGAGGAGTGAGCTGGTCAAAGATTCTCAATGTCCCAACGGTCAATGACCTCAATTCCGTGGATTATGGAAGCACAAAGACGATCGTTGTGGCCGTCGGGGCCAATGGAACGATCCTTCGAAGCACCGATGCAGGCAATTCGTGGATATCCATCACCGGCGCCGCAAACCCTCTCACCGGAACCGCGACGGTTCTTTATGGCGTTTCTTTGGCGGATGATCTGAAAGGTGTTGCCGTGGGCTCCGGCGGAACGATCCTGCGGACCACGGATGGAGGCACCACGTGGACGAAAATAGCGCCTAAATGAGCGATTGAACCAACTTTCGGTACGTCTCGTCCAGAGCTTCGTTGACGACTTTCGTCTCTCCGACAATGGGCATGAAGTTGGTGTCGCCGTTCCATCTCGGAACAATGTGCATATGGATATGGCCGGCGATTCCCGCCCCCGCCGATGCGCCGATATTCATTCCAAGATTGAAGCCATCAGGGTGATACGTGGCTGTCAGGGCTTGCGTAACCCAGCGTGAAGCGACCATGATGTCCTCAAGCTCCTCGGGTGAGAGAGAATCCAGTGAAGCGGCGTGCCGGAAGGGTACGACCATTGTGTGGCCGTTGTTGTAAGGGAAGATGTTGAGGATCGCAAAACTTTTCGTGTTACGAAAGAGGATGTAGTTCTCGGGGTCCCGCTCCTCTTTCGGCTTGGTGCAAAAGATGCAGTCCTTCGGCTGTTCCTGTGTAAGATACTGGCTTCTCCAGGGCGCCCACAATCGCCATAGTTCACCCCGATCTGCTCATAGATCATGATGTCCGAGAGCCTCCCCCCTTCGTAGTAGTCCAGTCTTTGAGGCAGAAAGCGGTGATCCTTCGTTTCACCTATATTCTTGTACAAGGTTAATGTTTTCAGTTGCTTTCCCTCTCTGACGCGGGTTATTTCCATCTTCAGGGGAACCCAGCGCTCCCGATCCACCCAGAGCTTGACAAGAGCCTTTTCGGGATCAAATTTGTTTGTGATGCCCACCACATAGGCAGGCCGCTTTTGTATCGTCTCCTGTCCCAGAAGCGTGTATTCCCTTCCTACGTCCTGGGGGTATGTCTGGAGATTGTATGGGAGGAGATGGAAAGGCGTCCTTTCATCAGACCTTTTCTTTATGGCATACTCCACACCTGATACGAATTGCCAGAAAGTGGTGCCGTCACGGATTCGGATGATCTGGGTTCCGAAGTTGAGTCCCAGCCCCGGGGCCATGATGGTGGTCTCCACTCGAAGCTTGTTCGGTTTTTTGAAGAAGATTTTTCCCTTCGAAAAGATATCCATGCCGCTTTCGTCCTTCGCATCCTTGCTCTGAAGATTCTTTTTCAAGGTGAACACAACGGAGAGGTCCTCGACCTCCTTGACCTGGTCCGCCCCCCTGTACAGGCGCTGGACGATTTGCATCGCTTCCGGTGTCTGAGGTGTGCCGAGAACCCCCTGTTCCGAGGTCAGGCACGCGAGCAATGTGAGAAACATGAGTACTGCGAATAATCGGGGAAAAAGGCTCATCCTATGTTCATCTCCGGGCTGATATTTTGGACTGTTTCATAATACCAACTTCTCGCGAAAAAAGCAAGATATCACGAAACCCTAAATCCACCACCTACCACCAGAGATGCTTCCTGGTCGGCTGTTTACGGCTGCGGCCCGCTGACGTAGATACCCCGACACGGGATTTCAGTCAAGCAAAAAGGGGAATGGGGTGTTTTCTTGCAAATCTGGCAGCGAAGCCCGAACTTTGGAGATGCCAGGGCAGCCACGAGCTTCCTCGCGCGATCCAGGCGATCTCCTCCCACGATGAATTCGACCGCAGACGAGCTAATTTCAAAAAATTCCTTTGCCGAATAATTGGGCACTCTTTCGTCCTGCCTGGTTCTGGGATCGCCGGAGACGCACACATTTGCCCCCAGGATTCATCTTTCCGACCCATGGAGGCTTTTTTCTCAAAATTCGCTTTCAAAGGCGATTTTTCAGCATCCTGGCATGCGCTAAAAATACCATAACCACGCCGTTTTAAGAGGGTGGGCGATTTGACTTCAGGCCCGAAATCCGGTATAATTGCAGTAAATGATACGATCAGCCTTGAGGACAAAGGCAGGTCGTATTTGGATCCGGCGATGTTCGTCATTCGGGGAAATCCCGCGTCGCAGAACGGCGCCCCGTGCCGCGATGCTGGGCGCGTAATCAGGGAGGAGCTGGCGGGGAGACTGGATATCCAGCTTCGGAGGC
>JACPDT010000168.1 GCA_016183865.1 Armatimonadota bacterium
CTTGTAGTCGGCCATCCCGTGGGGCTTGGCGCTTTCCTTCGCCGCTGTCGGCGACTTGTATCTTTCCAGCAGCTCTTTTGGCGCCCTATCGAGCGGCAGTCCTCCCCGATGTTTCGCTCTGGGTGATCCGCAGCCTGACAACAAGCTGCCGGCTGTCAAGGCAAAGATCAGACACAACCCCAGGAGTGAGGCAGGGATCTTCTCCCTAATTCCTCCCATAAGAATCCTCCTTCTCACAGCATGGAACGAATCTTTATTTCCAGGTACTTGTTGATCACAGAGGGAGTGATCTCAGAAGGGGGGGAATCCACAACAAGAACCCCGCGCCCCTTCAAAAGGGAAAGAGTCCTTTCCCGCTGCTCTACAACCTGCTCCGCCACCGCTTTCCGGTAAACTGTTTCCAGTGAAGCAGGGGGTTGGTCGGCTGCATTTTGAATCAGTGGGTCGCTCATGGCGACACAAACGGGGAGATGGACAGGATACAGGCTCCCCAGGTAGGAGAAAAGTGCGGCAGATTCCTCGGAATCCACGAGATCGGTAAAGACGACGATCAATGAACGCTTTCGACACTTGTGGGCCAGGTACCGAAAGGTGGTTCCATAATCAGGCTCCACAAGCTCTGATTTCACGTTATACAGTGCCTCGGCGATCAATGATATCTGCCGTTTCCCCTTGCCGGGCGGGAGGTATGAGCGGATCTGGTCCGCAAAGACAAGCAGTCCGACCCTGTCGTCCTTCTTTGCCGCAACATAGGACAGGATCAAAGCGGCATTGACGGCATGGTCCAGCTTGGACATGTCCCCTATCTGGGAGGCCATCATGCGCCCTGCATCGAGAAGAATCACCAGATTCTGACTCCTCTCAATCTCATAATGCTGGGTAATGAGCTTCCCCTTGCGCGCCGTGGCCTTCCAGTTGATCTTCCGATACTCGTCATCAGGCTGATACTCTCGCAGGCTGTCAAACTCTGTTCCGACTCCGTATACCTTGGCCGATTTCATCCCCACTTCCGTGAGACGACCTCTCCGGGCGAGGAGATCAAACTTGGAAAGTCCTCTTATGTTGGGATATACCTTGATCTCCTGCTCACCGGGCAAGACCAGAAGCCGCACAGTCATTCCCAGGGGACCCTGGAGTTTCACATGAAACTTTCCAAAGCGAAAATTACCTCTCTCCGGCGCCAGCACCTCATAGTGCAGCTCAAGAGAGGAGAAGGGAGGAAGTGCGAAAGGGAGATCGTCCCCTCTCGCGGTGAAGGGATCCGGATAATCATCCCGCACTTCGCCGCGCATCCAGGTGCGGGAGGGATTGTCCAGAATCAGTGTCACCCGATTGTATTCCCCAAGGGCAAATTTCGAATCACATTGCCTGGAGATGCGCAGTGCGCTTGCTGCGATCAAGATCCAGGCATCGGTCGCGAACAGCGCAAGAATCGCCCCATTATAGAGCAACAAAAAAGAGAGCGGATGAGAAAGAAAGAGAAGAGGGATAGCCCCCAAAAGGCACAAGAGGACCAGGCGCCCGCTGATGAGAATCACCGCGGGACCTCTACAGAAGCCAGGATTGTTCGGATCACGTCATCCGTTCTGAGGCCCTCGATCTCCGCCTCGGGTCTCAGAAGCAGGCGGTGGCGCAATACAGGATAGGCCAGGGACTTGATGTCGTCCGGAACAACGTAGTCTCTCCCTCTGAGGGTCGCCAGAGCCTTGGATGTCAACAAAAGGGCGATGGAGGCTCGGGGACTGGCGCCGAGGGTGACATTGGGGTTCGATCTTGTTTTTTGGACGATCTGGGTGATGTATTGAAAAAGATTCTGCTCAACTTTCGTAGCGAGAATCTCCTTTTGAGCTTCTTCCACGACTGCCGGGCTGTAAAGGGGTTGAAGGGCCATCTTCTCCAGACGGATCGGGACAAACCCTTCGTGGTAGTTCTTGAGAACCGCCTGTTCCTGCTCGATTGTGGGGTAGCTCACCAGAATCTTCAGCATGAACCGATCCACCTGAGCTTCAGGGAGGGGATACGTGCCTTCATATTCGACGGGATTCTGGGTGGCAAAGACTGCAAAGGGGGAAGGCAGGAGCAGCCTCTCGCCCTCTATCGTGACCTGGCGCTCCTCCATAGCTTCAAGGAGGGCTGACTGAGTCTTTGGAGGGGTCCTGTTGATCTCGTCGGCAAGAACCAGGTTGGCGAAAATGGGTCCTTTCTTCAGGTAGAAGGAGGAGGTCTTTGTTTCAAAAACGTGAGTACCCACCACATCGGAGGGCATGAGATCAGGTGTGAACTGAATCCGCTTAAACTCGCTGTTCAATACATAGGCAAGGGTCTTCACCATCAATGTCTTGGCGATTCCCGGCACCCCTTCCAGGAGAGCATGTCCCCCGGAGAGAAGCGTAATCACCATCTCCTCCAGAACCTGCTCCTGTCCGATGATGACTTTGCCTACCTCTCCCTTGAGTTTGTCCCAAAGTTCCGAAATCTTCCGTTCAGCAATCACCGAGATCTCCTTTCCATTAGTGACCCCGACGCAAGTCCCATCACGCCTTGGCGCGTCGCATCCATCGCCAAATCATTGACGTTATTTGTGTCGCGGGCCACTAGCCCTTGTCTTGTCCCAGATCGCCTCGAATTGTTGAGCCAGGCTCAGAAGCTCCCTGTCCGACAGCAAATCGCTTTTCGCCCCACGGGAGGCCATATTCATGGCTTGCAGCAGCTCCTCCCTGGAAATCGTCCACCGCTTTGCCCCCAGCTCGGCGATCGTTTCTGAAGGAGCGTTGGGCTGCGCCCCCAGGGCCCGAGCCATCCGGCGCTTCAAACCTCTGGCAAGTGACCGGGCTGCGATACTTCTTGCCGAGATCTTCCGGTACATGTTGGCAAGGCTGATCACGTACTCCAGGGAGGAGCGAATCCGTTTCGAAGGCATCGGCCGTGCGGCGCCGAAGCGAAAGGACCGGCTCAGGTAGAACAACACCAGAGCAAGAACGATCTGAACAATCCCGATGCGCATCCCTGGAGTTATCATCTCTCGAGCTGCCCGCTGCTCCACATACCCGTGGTGGAACTCATCGAACAGAACCTTGCTGTCCGCGCAATTCTCGTGTATCAGATTGGTCAGCAGGATGCTGTTGTCCTCCTCCTTGATTCCGGTGTTGTCCGCAATATGGGGATCACAAAGGGCGAGAACATGCCCCTTGCCCAGGTCCTGACTCAGGAGAACTCCTCCTTTCCCGTCAGAAAAGAGCATTTTTCCCGAGGAAACCGATGACAGGCGAAAAGGGCTTTGGAGAGCCATTTTCCTCACATTGCGCAAATAAGGGGAATCCCCAGTGACCTGCACGGAAACGGACCCATCTCCTGAGGAAGGGTCGGGATCTTCCACGGGCTCGATGTGGAACTCATCAAAGAGGGCGGAATTGTCGCCGATCAGAAGCAATGTGTGGCCCTTTCTAACCCAACGTCCCAAAGCCTGGGCCTCCTTGCGGGCCACCGGCAGGGAAGGCTGGATCACAACCAGCATCTCGGCATCCTGTGAAAGGAAATCATCAAGTGGGTGCTTCCAGCGGCCTGTATCGCAGCCCAGCTTCTCAAGGAGAAGATAAAGGGCCTTTGTTCCCGTGGCGCCTACGTTGTGGGTCGAAGGAACGAGACGAATGGGAGATTTCTGTCCCCCTCCTTCCGACATCCAGACGAAGACGGCCGCCAGCGCAAGGGCGCCCAGCATCAGAAGAAATACGCTCTTTCCCCTACCCCGCACGGAGAGCCTCCAGACACTCCCCACGAAACTCCGAGAACCTCTTGAAATCATCGGGGCCGCAGGGCTCCAGACCATAGCACTTGAGGTCATAAAGGGCATTCACAGGGCGAAAAAGTATCGAAAGGCGGGCACGAGGCTGTTTTCGAAGCTCTGCCTCGAACTCCCAATTGGTTTTGGAGGGCTGGTACTGAAGGAGTTTGTGCTGGTGAAGAGTCAGGATCAAAGAAAAGTACAGGGCTTTTATGGCGCCCAGGTAGTTTCCGGAAGAGGCCAGGGCATAGGCTTCCTGCTCCTGCGCCTCCGGGGTCGGCAGACGATTGATTCTGACGGACCGGCTTCCCCCGATTTCCGCAGCTCTGTTGCTGCGAATCACCGTTACCACATAGTAGATGATCGCAAGGACAAGGAGTGCAATCACTCCTCCCAGGACATACCAGGTGATGGGGTGGCTGAAAATGGCGTCCAGAACGGCTCCAAGGAACTCCAGGAGGAACTTGATGGTTGGAATCGAGGAAAGCTGCTCCATCAGATGTTTGACCCATTTCCTCAAAAAAGATTCGTGGGGGGCCAGAACAAACTGTCTTTGGGACAGAACTTCTTGAAGAGTTGACTTGACCAGCTCCGGGGAAGGAGGAGAAGTCATGAGGCGCTCCCCCGACACAAGAACCACCTCCCAATCGCCCTTCGGAAAAGTTCGCACGCCTCATTGACGTTATTTATGTCGTGAGTCGTGTGTGCATATTATTGTAGCACGGAACTCGACTCTTGGCAACAGGAAGGAGAAGCCTGACGACCCGTTGTATTTACTCACTTTACCAGGCTACTATGCCGCCGGTCCCTGCAATTGTCCCTGCCCTCTGCCATGTCGCAACTCAAAAGGAGGTCTCCGTGAAAGGCATCGCTCGGTTCTCTCTCGCCTTCATTTTGTTCCTCGTCTCCTTCAGCTTCGGGGAGTCCCTGTGCGCGCCAGGCGCCAGGCCGGAAGCCCAGGTGGATGAAATGCTCGATCTCGCCGGCGTGAAGAAGCTCACTGACCAGATACCGTCCGTCATACTAGCCCAGACGGCGCCCCACAGGCAAAAAATGGGCGAGGATTTCAGCATTATCTCCGACGCAATAAACGATTCGTACAAGTCGGCGGACTTGTACAGGACGATAAGGGAAACCTTCAACAAGAGCTTCAACCCCGGGCATGCAGCGGAGCTGCTGAAATGGCTGCGCGCCCCTCTGTCGAAAAAAATGACGAAACTGGAGCTTCTCACCTCTACTCCCCAGGGATTAAAAGAACTGCCGGGTTACGCCTTACAGCTCAAGGCCCATCCAGCAAAAAAAACGCGCACTGACCTGCTTCAAAAATTGGACAAGGCGACAGGCAGCTCCGATCTGAATATAGAGATCGGCGTGGCTGCCTTCCGGAGCACGACCGAAGAAATGAACGCACTCCTGCCGCGGGAGAAGCGGCTCCAGGATGAGGATATCTCCGATTTGGTAAAAATGAAAAGAAAACAATTGCAGGAAAGCGTGAAGGATTTCACTCTTGTCGCCACCCTGTATACGTATCGGACCGCATCGGACAAGGAGATCAAAGAATATGTCCTTTTCTGGGAAGGAACGCCGGGCAGGTGGTTCAGCGAGTTGGCTTACAAGGGACTCCTGGAGGCCATGACCGCCGCCTCGCAAAGGACCAATGCCCAGATCAGAGAGAAGCTGATGCTGCAACGGGCGCCGGAGCTATAGAAGCCTGAAACTATTGACTTTTCCTGGTTTTGTCGTGACATGACCTATTAAGATAAGATTACAGGCGTGGTGCGCCTGGAACCGAAGGGTAGGTCAGTGTGATGGACGGATTGAACCAGGAGAAGGACAGATTGGGCCGCGTGGGACCGGGACAGGGACAGGTTCCACCTTTCCAGTACTGGCTTCCCTTCCAGGGACAGACGCTTCCTGGTCAGCCCCAGCAGGGGATCCAGGGAATCCAGGGGACCGATCAGTTTCTGCAGCAAGCGGGCGGCGATCCTCTCGGCCTTCTTTCGCCTCAAGGACAGCAGGCGAAGGGACTGACCCCTCAACAGGTCCTGCAGCAGCTTCTGCAGAAATTCGCGGCCAACAAAAATAACCTCCCCCAGGGTCAGCAGCTCTTGAACAACTCGATGGCGAATCCCCTGAACCAGTTTGGACTCCAGGACGGGACCGGAGGAGACAACGCCCCGCTGAGGCTGACAGGCACGGTTAATGACAAGATTGCACAGCTCCTTGCCGAGCTGCAAAAAACAGCCAAGGACAAGCAGCAAACGGATAAGCAGAAAAGGGATGCCGAATCGGAACAATCCCGCCTCCAGACTCAACAGAAGCAGAAACAGCAGGAATTCACACAACTGCAGGCCAAGGACAAGCAGCTCACCGCCCAGGAAAAGCAGCTCCAGGGCAAGGAGCAGCAACTGAAAGCCAAGGACCAGCAGCTCCAGACGCAGATCACTCAGACCGATGCCCAGATCCAGCAAACCACCGCTCAAATCGCCGCGAACCAGGCTCAAGTGGCGACCATGCAGGCGTCCGCCGCGGGAATGAGAGCCGCGGCCACCGCGTTGCAGGCCGCTGCTGCCGCCGCCGCCGCCACGGTCGTGGGCGCCCCTGCCGCTGCCGCCATGCAGGCGCAGGCGGCAGCCATGCAGGCGCAGGCCTCGGCCCTGGATGCACAGGCCCAGGCTCTCCAGGCTCAGAACCAGGCGCTGCAAGCCAAAAAACAGGGACTCAATGCCAAGAAGATGCAGCTCAATGCCCAGAAGCAGCAGGTAAAGGCGGAACAGACCCAGGTAAAGCAACAGTTGCAGCAAGTCAAGCAACAGGTCGCCCAGAACAAGCAAAAAATGACTCAGACTCAGCAGGAGCTGGCCAAGATCAACCAGCAGGTTCAACAAAACACGCAGCGAGTAGCCCAACTGGCTTCAAGGTCGGCTCAACTGGACAGCAAGAACCAGGTCATGCAGCGCAAGCTCGGGGATTTGACGAACCTTCAAACCCAGGGACAGGGCGACAAGAAAGAAGAGGAAATCCTGGGTTTCGGGGGTCTGGGCGCACCGGGCATCCCGGGCTTCAATGGCCCCAATGGCTCCGTATTCGGTACAGGACTCTCCCCCACCAATCTCGTAAACCCCATGAACCCCACTGCCCAACTGCTCGCAGGAAATCCAACGGTCCCCTTCGGGCAGCCTGTGGGAATGCTGGGACAAGGGCCTCTGATCGGCGGAGAATCGCCTGTGGAAACCCCCATAGCTTCACCGCTGGGAGACACGCAGATCGCGTCTTCCCCTGTGGCCGACGCGACACCGGTCAACGCAGGCTCAACCGGCACGCTGGAGAAACTGAACACCGGGTTCTCGACGATTCTCGGCGGAGCAGGGAACGTTTGAGAAAAGGGCAAGATCCGTCACGGCTCCTGAGAATTTACAACCTGTTCATTCCCCTTCCGCTCCGGTCATGATACAATACTTGCAGGCAGGCCGGGTGCGTATTAGAAATAGGAGGGGAGTTTTCCGTAAACCAACAGGCGAACCTGTCGGTTTACTGCCCGCAAGGCCCTGGGCTTTTGATTCAATGTAGACAAGAGCTCTTCCAGCTTCTTCCCCTCTTTGGCGACCTTGTCAAAAAACGCCCTTTCTTCGCGCTCGGAGTCAAACTCAATGTCCAGCCTCAGGCTGGATACCCACTGCATCACCTGCCAATCCAAAGCGATCCGGTCAGGAGGAGGAAGAGGCAGTCCAAAAGCGGTGTGGAAAGTTTTCTCCATTTCTCTGCTGAGGGCTGAGCTGCTTCTCACCCGTTCTTCATGGGACAATTTGAGCTTTCGGGAAGCGATGTACTTCTGGAGAACGAGACGAACCTTGTCGGCGAGCGACTCGACCTGTTTGTTGTAAACATCCAGGGTGACGCCGGGCGGTGAGAGGGAAGGCTGTCCCCAGGTGAAGGAGCGGGCATATCCCGCCGAGGTGGCCACAACGACCCGATGGTTTGAGGTGGAAATTGCGCGAGTCACGGGACTTTCCAGGGCGGAAGACCACGAAGGCGCCAAAGACCGGCGGTCCAGGAGAGCCAGGTTGCCTGGAGATTCCCGGTCCCCGGCTCCGACCAGGAGGAATCCGGGGGTGCCCGTGAGGGGCGCCGATGAAGCGAATTGCGCGGAAGCGGGCTTTGTCGAGCCTGAAGACAGATCAATTTGAACGAGTCCGGAAGGAGTTGAGGCAAAAGCTATGTTTTCCTCTCCAGAAAAAGCGGAAATCCCGGATATCGGAATCTCACGCTCCTTTCGTCCATTCGTTGAGAGCATGGTGAGTCCGGGCGGGGAATCTGAAATACAGAGAATCCTGCTGCCGAAAACGGCGGGTGAGCGGACGTCCGGAAAAGTCCAGACCGTCTTTCCAGTAGCTTTTTCCAGGACGAAAAGTCCTTTGGAGGTGGAAACATACAGATTCCTCTCATCCGCGGCGGACCGACCCAGGGGAAAAGGAAGATCATTTCTTTGCCAGATCGCCTTACCATCTTCCAGGGAATAAGCCCCGTCCGGAAGATATACGGCACGGGAATCTGCTAGAAGATTGGGTTCACCGAGACCTGGATCGAACGTAGTCCCGGATGAGCCGGAAAGACCGGTTTGCCAGAGGGTTTCCCCCTTCTGGGCATCAAGGGCGAAGAGAGTGGACCCATGGATGAGGCCGAGGAGTCGAGTGCCTGATACAACAGGGGCCTTTACGGCAGAAGGATCGGGGGACATGCAAAGGGACCACCGGTCCTGCCCGCTCGATGCGTCCAGAGCGAAAATGCAGCCTGAGACAGCCAGAAAAACGGAATCCCGGGAGGCGACAGGTTCTGAAACGTAGAGATAAGGGGTACGTTTTCCGGGAAACCTTCGCACCCATTGAAGAGAAAGGGGCGATTGCACCGCTTCGCCGCTGAAATAGGTCTGCCCGGGGTTTTGCCCGGCCATGGGCCAGTCTTGCGTTGCGGCTTTAGGGCGGCATCCCGAGATCGTAAGGGCCGCAAGGAGCACAATGACGGCAAATCGGATGGAGCTTGCAAGAATCGCCAACCAGATTCCTCCTTCCGGAATTAGCTAAATTTTGAAATAATACGATTCATATTCTAGCACAATTGCTAAAAAAAGACAAGGAAATGTTATGACAGTCGGTGCGGTGAGTTTGACAGAAACCACACGAGCCCGCGGAGCGCAAGCCCTGGCGGATTCCCGCAAAGGCGCCCTGGTGGCCGCGGGAGAGAAGCTTCTAAAAGACAAAAAGGTGGAGGAGCAATCCGCAAAGGATGTCTCCTGGATGCCGGGCCTTGGGCTTGGATCGGCCCTCACTTACGCGGAGACGGCAACAGGCCTGGAGACGGCACTCCACGAGTCGGGACATCTCCTTACGGCAGAGGCACTCTATCGCGAGCTTTCCGGATCTGTTCAAGTAGATGGGTTCGAGAACCTCTCTCAATTGGCGAAAAGACCGAGCACAACGAATCTCACCCATTTTCTTCTGGCCCATGATGCGCGACAGGATGGGGCTTCAGGCTATTTCTCCTATACGGCGGGGGAACCATCAGCCCTGGGTCGAATTGTGGGGGCAAGGGGAAGAGAAGCTCTTGTGGCCGTGTCGGGCCCCGCAATCGCGGAGGGGGCACAGATGGCCGCTTTTGCCATCGGGTTCAAGCTGCGAAAGAAGCACCCCATTTTGGGCTACACCCTGATGGCAAGCGCGGCCATGAACCATGTGAGCAATTCCCTTTATCCGATCAATGCCGCAATGTCTGCGGGAAAGCCTGCCGGAGAGACTTCCGGAAACGATTTTCTTCAGTTCTCAAGAGCCACCGGGATCCCGCCTGCTCTTACTGCCGCGGTTTTCGCGGTTTCCCTCCCCGCCCTGGGCGCCGCCTTGTTCTGGATGGAGCGCCAAAAGGAGGAGGATCGAGATGATCGAATCGCCCTTGCCGGACTGCTCTCTAAAGGGAAGGTCCCGGATGAAACACTGGACAAGCTGGTAGACGCATACCCGCGCAAAGAGAACTTGCTTCGCCTCGAAAGGCGCCTTGGAGAGCTCCTGAAGACCCCCCTGCCAAAGCCGGACAGAGCTTACAAAGATGAGATTCTGCTCACAACTCGAAAGCTGGGCAAAGAGTATGTCATTTTGGCCCGACATCTGGTCGTGAGTCTCCGCCCTCAAGTGGATGAAGAGAAGAAGGAGCAGGGTTTTGCGAAAAAGCCCCTCTCCCTCAAGGGCATCTTCAAGGACGTGTCGGAAGAAATTGCAAAAGAATACAAGCGTGACAAGGTGGGCACCATTCTCAGCACATCTGCGACAGCAGCGACCCTGGCCCTGGTCACGAAGAACACGGCAGATGCGGTCTTGAATGTGGCAGGAGGCTCATCAGGCGGCACTCTCCCCCCCTTGAGCAAAGTGCTGGCCCCTGCAGTCGGGGTCCTTGCCGCAGCCGCCACAGGGTATCGGGCATACCAGGCATTCAAGGATCCAGGCGCCACCACAGCCGACAAGGCCGGCGCGGCAGCCGTCGCCGGTTTTGCCTCCATAGGGGCGCTGGGAACGGTAGTCCCCGGGTGGGGTGTTCCACTGGGGCTGGTGAGCCTCGGAGGAATCCTGTTGACTTCAGGGTATTCATGGTACGTAAACAGGCCTGAAAGTTGACGAGGACCGTGTGGAACTCCTGAGAAAATACCCTATCGTGGCAGCAGCCCTTGTAGTGCTGACTCTTCTTGCAGGACTTTTCCTCTATCGCTTCGTGCCTCACGACACCCTGGAAGTGTACGAAAAACGCGCCACCTCAGTTCCGCTTACCAAAAGCCGCCCTTCTCAGACGACTCCTGAGCGACCTTCAAAGCCAATGCCTGACCCATCCCGGGTCACAATCTACATTTGTGGCGCTGTGAAGAAAGCAGGTGTTTACGCCCTCCCCAAGGGAAGCCGGATTCTCCACGCCCTGAAGACAGCGGGCGGCGCCTCTCAGGAAGCGGATCTCGAAGCGATCAACCTGGCCCATACTCTGGAAGACGAAGAGATGGTGGTTGTCCCGCGAAAAGGAGAAAACAAGGCGCCTCCGAGGACTCGGAAGCGGCGCAGGGGCGCCCACACAAGGAGGGTGTCGGGCAGCCCGAAAAGAACGACACACAGAACCGGATCTGCAAAGGCGCCGAAACCGTACCAGTCAGGCAAAGTGAACATCAATACCGCCGGGCTCGATCAGCTCATCGCCCTCCCAGGAATAGGTCCCACGCTGGCCCACCGAATCATTGAGTACAGAAAAGAGAACGGTCCCTTCGCATCCGTGGAAGACCTCGTACAAGTAGACGGCATTGGACCCAAGACTCTGGGCAAATTCCGCGACCTCGTCAAAATCTGACAAGGTCGCGGAAAGGGAAAAGAAAGGTAGCCCTCAATCGCTTTCAGGACGTTCAGGGAGATGGGATTCCTGATGCCCCCCTTGCTGATGGATCCAGCGGCCAGAGATCACGATGATTTCTTCTGCAACGAGCTTCGCTGCCCATTAATCGTGCGACCTACCAGGCGCAGGCGGACGGTAGACTCTCTGCGTCTTCCACGCCCCCCGATCCCCTGAACGGTTATCACATTTGGATCGTCTTTGGAACTTGATTGTCACAGATGAAAAGGGTTAAATAGAATTTGATGCAGGCCAAATAGCAGAAAGGAGATTCTTCCAGTGGAAATCACTATCAGCGGCTGGCGCAACGGCCACAAGGACGACTATACCGTCAAGCAATCGGGTGACACTAC
>JACPDT010000022.1 GCA_016183865.1 Armatimonadota bacterium
GAGTTGGAAGGCGATGCCTGGGAGATCCTGGAGGAGGCTTTGAGAGCGGCGGGACGAGAGTGCGGCACAAGAGACAGGGGAGTGGTTCTCCGGCATCTGGCAGAGACTTTTCTCTTGCGGTCCCAGGACGGGGAGGTTTCTTCCGGTGTCGCTCAGGCGCCTTACAGGGTTGTGATTCACGAATCGCCCGTGCACGGTGTTGCCTGGGTGGAAGGTAGAAACGGTGTCCGCTTTGTCGAAGCGGAGCAGGTGGAGGAAGCTCATTGCTGCGGCGAGATCCTGGATCTTCGGGACCCTGTTTCAGTTTCCGGCGATGGGGCCTCTTTGGGGACCGCTTCTTCCAAGAAACACGCTGGGTCAACCCCGAAAGGACCCAGGCTTCGATCTGCCGTGCCGCCTTCTGTGCGACGGATGGTGTTTGAACGGGATGGGGGGCGCTGCACCATGCCTTCGTGCACGAACAGGGCGTGGAATCATGAACACCATATTCATCCTCGCTCCAAGCCTGGAAGCACCAACGATCCATCGAATTTGACGTTGGTTTGTTCGAGCTGCCACAGAGCGCTTCACAGGAGACGGCTTTTCGTAGAGGGCCAGGCGCCGGGTCTGTTGGTTTGGAAAAATGCGAAAGGACAGGTTGTCCGCGGCTCATCAGGCGCATCGGATGGGAAGGCATCTGCAGTCCCGGCTGTGTAAGGAAAAACCTATGCGGCCCGTAATCGCAACCAACTGGCTTTCTTTTGCTGGAAGCTGTTCAGCCTTTCTCTGGCCTTGTTCTGAAAAAATGGGCCCCATCGTTTGCCGGCTGATAGACACCGCAACTGAAGCACATCCTCCGCTCCGGGAATGCTCCATCGCATTCCGGTGCGATCCAGGCGATCTTTTCCCACAAATCGAATCCCCCCTTCGACCATTCCGCTGCCGATGGGAAGGCCCCGCATGCGACATTGCCGGTATCCCAAAAAGCGACGCCGTTCCTGGAAGTAGCCATAAGCTTTTGCAACGGCTTGGGCCGCTTCTCTACAGCCTCGATAAATCGCCCTCTTCTCCTGAACTTGAAATTCCCGAAAGAATAACCGCAACTCCCCATCCAGCAGTCGCTTGCGCATCCGCTCATACCAACATTTTCCTTTCACCGTTGACGGACCAAAAATCGCATCGGAAGTCTCGTGAAGATGCTCACTGGCATGATAAAAATCCAACAGCGGAACATATTCCTGGTTCTCCTGTCGGAGCAACTCAAAACGGGACCACAGCCACGGGGCGCCATCGCCCAAGACCTGCAAGGTTTGAGCGTGCTGTAAACCTGCACGATGGAAGTCCACCGTCAGATGCTCAAAGAACGTATCCGCATCCCCCAAATGCGCCACATAACGCTTGTTCTCCACCTTCGCTTTGTCTTTCGAACCTGGAGCCGGACAAAGCGTTCCCAAGACCCCCATCTTGAATTCTTTGTAGGTGTCCTCCGAGTGGCGAGTCCGGCACATGCCTCCATCCGCAGCCACCACGGCGACTGGACTCGATACCGGCGCTTCCGGGTCCGGAAATCGGGCGCAGGCAGGGTCGCCAAAGGCTTCCTCCCGTTCCCGCTCTTGTTCCGCTTGAACTTGGCCGGAAATATGAGAAGTCACTTGTTGGGCCGTATGAGGGCTGATCCGGATCGGAAGAAGACCCGTGAGAGTTGCCACCGCCTCGGCGTAGGGCACCCGAGAACACTGCAAGGCAATCAACTGCTGAAGTTCGGGCAGGATCCCGTGATGCCCGAGACCCAACAGCTCGTCTGTGGGGAAGACGGTGTGTTCGCAGGGACCCACATAATAAGACCGCTCCACGGTGACATCCCCCAATCGGGTCAGGAGCGTCCGCCGGCGATCCCCCTGGTAAGCCAACACGCCGTCGCAACTGTGACAGGCCAGTTGGCTCCACGAGCTCCAAGATCGATCGTCCGAAAGCGTACACGACCTCGGGGATATCTTGATCCAAAAGTCCCTCCAGGCAGGATTCCACCCCTTCCGCATAGGCGCGGGAAAGCAGGGGCACGAGCTTTCGGAAGGTTCGGCGCATCTCGGAGCCCAAGTGATTCCATACTTCGGTCGGCAATCCCTCACATTCGGAAAATCGCACACCGAGTATTTCCTCTTGGATCACGGGCGGCGGAGAAACACGGCGGGGGGTATAGGGCTTCCGCGAGACCGCCGAACTCACGGAAGAAGGGGACTCTACAACATCAGGCGCAGAAGCAGGATCCCTCCGGGCAACCTCTCGAATTTTTGAATTCATAAAAATACGCATTGCGAGCCTCCTTCGTTCCTTGGGAATTAATCCTATCAAGGAATTCGAGAAAGGAGGCTCTTTTTCCCGGCCCTATTCCTGATCGGATATTCAAAGCTCACCAAAAAAAGTCCGCAGTGTGACTCGTTCTTGAAAATTCAATCCCGGCCCTCACACAGTAACCACACAGGGTAGGAGAATACTCGCAAAAAACTTACCGACGATTTTCATGTACACCCCACAGTAAGGGCCGTGCTTGCCATCTTGACCGCGGGTATGCTATAATGAAAAGCAATGAAATCCGTGGAAGAGGATCTCATACGGCATTTGCAGTCCCAGCAGGCACTTAGGGAGCAGGAAAAGGCAAAGAGCAAGTCCCTCTCCTTTGCCGGCAAGCTCGGTGGAGCGGGATTGCTTCTGGGGCTTGTGTGGAAATTCAAAGTTTTTCTTTTGGTCGCCCTGACGAAGCTCAAGGTGCTCCTTGTCGGCGCCAAGTTCCTGGGGATAGGGAAATTTCTTCTTTCCGGCGGGTCCATGATTGCAAGTGTGTGGCTCTATGCCACTGTATGGGGTTTTCCGTATGCTTTGGGGTTTGTGCTACTGATTTTTGTGCATGAAATGGGACATGTTCTGGCATTGAGGTGGCGCCATGTGGCCGGCACTGTCCCGGTCTTCATTCCCTTTGTAGGCGCCTTTGTTGCTTTGAAGGAAATGCCGAAAAATGCCCAGGTGGAAGCCGAAGTCAGCCTTGCAGGTCCCCTTCTCGGCACCGTGGGCGCCCTTTTCTGTCAAGCGCTTTTTTGGGTGTCCGGCAATCCCCTCTACCTTTCCCTCGCTTATGTCGGCTTTTTCCTCAACCTTTTCAACATGCTCCCTGTCCTTCCCCTCGATGGAGGGAGGGTGGTTGGCGCCATCTCCCCGAAGCTCTGGGCCGTGGGATTGATTCTCTGCGCTGTTTTCCTCTTTGTCAGACCGAACCTCATTCTTCTCATCCTGGTGGCTCTATCGCTTCCCCGTTTCTTTTCTCTTTGGAAGATGAGTCCCGGGGAGGCGGACTACTATCATGTTCCTGCCCGATCCCGCCTTATCTTATCATCGGTCTATTTCGGCCTGGCTGCTCTTCTGGGAGTGCTCATGGTGGAATCCCATCAGACCCTGCAGGCTTTTCTCGCTTTATGATGATGATCGCAGAAATCTGAACGGAGGTGCGGAAATGCAGTGCCAGACTCACGAAGACAGGAAGACAGAGGTAGTGTGCAAGGAATGCGGCAAGCCGATTTGCGAAGAGTGTGCAGTAAAGCTTTCGGATAACCCATACTGCCCGCTCTGTGTGGAAAAGGCCAAGGTCACAGTCACTCAAGCAGTGGACGCCATGGCGGGAAACGTGAACTGGGGAAGAGCGGCACTATTCGGCGCCATTGTTGCCGGAATCGGGGCAGCCCTGTGGTATGCAGTGGGGGTCTGGTTCAACCTCCAGATCGGACTCGTGGCAATCGCCATAGGATGGGGTGTAGCCAATGCCGTCATTCTGGGGTCAGGGGGGAAAAGGGGGATCGGTCTCCAGATTCTGAGCCTCCTTTTGACTGCTGCCGGAATCTTCGGAGGACTGATAGTCTCCCTTCACCACGACCTCCTCCAGGAAATCGCAAAAGGCACGCTTCAATACCCTGCCGACCAGGCGTGGCTGATCTCGGTGCTTGCCTTACCCTTTGCGCTCAAGGAAATGGGCATCATTACCTGGGCGATCATCGGGTTCGGCCTCTATGAGGGGTTTGTGTTGCCTGCCATGCCGAAACTGAAGCTGGATGTTTAGCTTCCAGCGTTTTTCCGGAACTTTGATCAGGGCCGATTTTGTTTTTCTAGTGGGGAAATCGGCTGAATGGCTTCTTTTTTTGAAGTTCCGGAAGGGGTGGTCTTGATGAGTATTCACAAGAGCATGAAGAGGGCGATAGAGCATTTCAACAGTGGGAACATTTCCGCCTATTTGGACATTTATGACTCGAAATGCACGATCCATGGGGTGCCGCCCGGATCGAGCTGCGACATGGAGGGCGCCAGGCAATTCTATGACGGGCTGATTGCCGCCTTCCCGGGGGCTCATCTGACATTGGAAGACGTGCTTGTGGACGGGGAAAAGGCCGCTTGCCGGTATACTTTCCGCGGAACCCACAAGGGAGATTTCATGGGCCTTTCACCAACCGGCAAGATGGTAACCATGACGGGGATGACGATTCTCCACTTTTCAGGGGCAAAGTGTATTGAGCGCTGGAATGAAGCCGATATCATGGGCCTGATGCAGCAATTGGGCGCTGTTCCTGCGGCGTCAGGCGCAACCCGGGGGTAACATTCCAGATCCACCCTTGAATATTGCCACAGAGGCGCAGAGTCGCGGAGATGTCATCGAGCCATGAATTTTCGGGATTCACTGTGCCTCTGTGGCGATGAATTACGGATCTGTCACTCCCTTGAAACCCGACTCCTTTTCTGCTATAATGCCAGGAAGCAGGTATCAGAAAGGGAGGTATGATCATGGCGACTGGAAGCGAACCCTCTGTTTTGACCGAAAATGCTTTGTCCCTCGCACCTGGAGGTTCCCCCGATTTGCGAACCGATCCTCTTTCCCCAGAGGACCTTCGCAAAATGGACGCGTACTGGCGTGCAGCCAACTATCTTTCGGTGGGCCAGATTTACCTTCTTGACAACCCCCTGCTCAGGGAGCCTCTCACATTGAAGCACATCAAACCCAGGCTTCTGGGGCATTGGGGAACAACGCCCGGCCTGAACTTCATTTATGTTCACCTCAACAGGGTGATCCAAAAATACGACCTGAGCGCGCTTTACATTGCCGGTCCCGGCCACGGAGGCCCGGGTCTTGTGGCATGCACGTATTTAGAGGGAACATACAGTGAAGTGTATCCGAATATCTCTCAGGACGAGGAAGGCATAAGACGTCTTTTCAAGCAGTTTTCATTCCCTGGGGGCATTCCGAGTCACGTAGCCCCGGAAACGCCGGGGTCCATTCACGAGGGTGGGGAGCTCGGTTATGCCATTGCCCACGCTTATGGCGCCGTTTTCGACAACCCTGACCTCATCGCGGCTTGTGTTGTCGGCGATGGGGAAGCCGAGACAGGTCCTCTCGCGACGAGTTGGCATTCCAACA
>JACPDT010000183.1 GCA_016183865.1 Armatimonadota bacterium
ACGTACAAGTTCCTGCTTCGCATTAAGGCCGCGAACGGGAACGGGCTTTCCAAGGATACCACCGTTTCCTTGATCACGATCGAGGGGGCCACTGATTCACCAAAAACGGCTTTCGACAACTTTGCTCTAGGTAGTTCCACATTTGTCATCGTCACCTATTCTCCCCCAGGCAAGTCAGGAATTTTTCCGGCGGACATCCGGGGGATTCAGACTGTGACAAAGAACGGAGCTGCATCCGACCTTCCTTTTCCTGGCGGGCAGACTGTCAATGTCACCGTGCCGTAACAGCCCCCAGGCGAAGTCCCACGTGGGCAATGGCATAAAGTTTCCTGTGATTCGCCACCCAGGGCCTGGGGGTGACGCCGGAGGCTGGGCGCTCTATGGCGCGGAGCAAACTGGGACCCACTGGGGGATGGGAGTTTGCGAGCACTGTGGGCTGCCGCAGGTGGCAGGACCCGCAGGCCCGTCGAATCGCGAGAAAGCTAATACCATTGCCAACGTGGGACGAGAGCGAGGCGATAACCTTACGCCAAAAACATGCATCTTTCCTTTTTCTTTGTTTCTCCTGGCGACCCTCTGCCTCCCCGGCTGCGGCGCAGGGGGCGTTGGTGAACCGACCACGGCAGGGAGGTCGTCGGCTCTGCAACTGGATGGGACGGCCCTTCCTCAGGGGAGTTTTCGGGATGTCCTCTTCTCCGGGGGACAGGGCTCAGATGCCGTCATCGCTTTTTCCCCGACAACCAGGTATCTTCTGATCCCAAGGTTTCATCAGGATGATTCGGGTGTCTACTCCTTCTCCATTGACTTCAATCTCTCGGCAGGGGGGCTTGGCGTGACGACTGCTCAACAGCAAGCGACACTGAGGCCGTCTGTGCTGCCTGGCCCTCCCGACGAGACGTGCACCCGAATTCGGCGCAGGGAACAGCAGGAGCTGCGCGGTCTCGCGAGACCCGTGGGTCCTGTGAAGAGCCACGTTCTTCCTGAAAACGCGGGAGACCGTCACACATTCTGGATTCTCGATTCCGCAGATCAGGATGTGCAGGTGGCGGCCACCAACCGTAAGGTCGGGACATACTGTTTCGTCTATGTCCAGGATAGCGACTGGGTGGGGAACGCCGGATCGGTGACTCAGAGCATTGTGGATGAAGTGGCTGCCGAGTTTGATCGGATCTATCCCCTGGGTCGCGATGCTTTTGGGGGGGAATGGAGCCCGGGGATTGACGGACAGTCGAAGATCTATATATTTCTCGGAAGCACCGTTCCCCCGTATGGCTACTTTTACGGGAGAGACGAGCTGACAAAGGCCCAGAATCCCAGGAGCAATGAGATGGAGATTATCTACATTTCCTCCATCCCGTGGGTCAGCACAGAAACTGCGGACAAGGAAAATGCCAAAGGGACTCTGGCTCATGAGCTTCAACACCTGATCAATTTCAACCAGAAATACGGCAAAGACGGAGCTTTCAGCGGATCTGTGGAGGAGACCTGGGTTAATGAGGGTCTTTCCACTCTTGCCGAGTTTCTCGTGGGAAGGGGTTTGCCCCATGGGATACAGAAACACTTCGAGAGGGTGCAGATTTATGAAAGTGCTCCGGGGTTCTTCTCCTTAACGACCTGGACTTCTCTCAACTACGGGGTATCCTATCTCTTCTTTCAGTATCTCTATGACTGGTACGGCCCTGGCGCCGTCAAGGCCATGGAAAGCAATGCCGCTTCCGGCACTGCCAATGTGGAAGCCGTGACGGGAAGACTTTTCGGGGATATCTTTGCAGAATGGTGCGCGGCAAATTACCTTGACTCCTTCGGCGAAGTCCGGGAGCGCATGTATTACAGAAGTATTGACATGGTCGGAAACATGGGAGGAAGGACCTACAATGCCCAGAAGCTTCCGGGTGTGGCGGTCACGGAGATTGATCTGAAATCGGCAAGAGGCGCTTCAGGGCAGTTGCCCGGTTGGGGCTGTCAGTACTTGAGACCTGCTGCGAGGAATTTCGGCGACCAGCAGGCCGCAAGCCTCTTGACCACCTCCCTTTCGGATGTAGACAGGAGAAACCTCAGGGCAACCGCTGTCCTGGGTTATTGACAGGTGCTGCCGACTAGGAATTTCCGATTGATCGCCGAATTCGTGGAGGAGGAGGACGAGAAAAAGGGTTGATTTCTTTGCTCCAAAAGTGTATTATATTTAGACAGGGAACACCCATTCGGGTAGATGGAGGTACAAATTCGTGAAGGCTGCACATTCCTTATGGCTTGTTGGACTTCTTGCGGCATCATTATTGCTATCCGGTTGCGGCGGTGGAGGAGGAGGCGGAACCACCAGCAGCGCACCTACTCAATTGCCGAACCAGGGCGGACCTGCCTCGACCCCTCTCTCAGGAGGGGGAAGCTACAAGGAAGTTACTTTTTCCGGCGGCCAGGGTTCCGATTCTGTGACCGGTTTCGGCACAACCACGAAGTATGTGCTCCTTACCCGTTATAACACGGATACGGGCACATCCACGGGATACTCTCTTGCCAAGAGCTTCTCTTCGGGAATGATGAAAGTTCTCCCGGAGCCCTGGTCACGGTGGTCTTCCCCTCAGGAGCCCCTAAGGAGAGAGGAGTATACCCCGGAGAGAGACCGGTGCACTCAGATAAGGGAATGGGAGCATGCCTATCTCACCAGGGCCGGTCGCCCGATCCTTCCATCGAGAAGCCACGCTCTGCCTGAAAGCGTTGGAGATCAGCACACCTTTTGGGTGAACAACACCCAGGGAGTGGATGAGCAGAGGACCTGTACCAATCAAAAAGTGGGAACATACTGCTATATCTACGTGGATGACGCCGATTGGGCAGGGAACGGCGGAACCGTAACCCAGGCCGTTGCGGATGCCGCTGCTGCCGAATTTGATCGTGTCTACCCCCTGGTCAGGAATGCGTTCGGCACCGAATGGACAACCAACGGCGGCAGGGACGGGCAAACCGGGATCTATATTCTCCTTTCCAGCAAGGTTCCGGTTTACGGCTATTTCTGGGGACGGGATGAATATCCCACAAGCACTTTCGCCCAGAGCAACGAGAGGGAGATCCTGTACATCGCCCCCAGTCCGTGGGTGACGGGCATCACAGGCGGCAATGCTGCTCAGTTCCTGGAGGCAAAGGCGACTCTTGCCCACGAATTCCAGCACATGATCAATTTCAATGAAAAGTTCTGCAAACAGGGCCAATTCAATGGGGTCCAGGAAGATACCTGGGTGAACGAGGGGCTTTCCATGCTCGCTGAGACCATAGGTGGCGTGAACTACGGACTCCCGAACGGGAGCCAGTATCATTACAATATGGTGAAAAACTACGAGAACGCCCCCAACAGCTACTCGCTCACGAGCTGGACATCCAGCAACTACGGACTTTCCTACCTCTTTTGTCAGTATCTTTACGACTGGTACGGCGGCAATGCCATCAAGACCATGGAGACCAATGGCTCCTATGGAGCAGCCAATGTGGCCGCAGTCACAGGGAAGACTTTTGACCAGGTTTTCCAGGAATGGTGTATGGCCATGTTCCTGGATACCGCAGGGGTCACCACGGACTACATGTACTTCAAGAGCATTGATACATCCGGAACCTTCGGTGGAAAGTATTATGGCGGCGGCAGCCTGCCCGGTCCCCTCATTGACTCCGTTGACTGTATGATGGCTCTCTCATCCAATCAATCGTCCAGAAGCATGAAGGGTTATACTTTAGAGTTTGTTCGAGCTTTCCTGAATGCGGGGTCAGGCAATTTGACCATGACTCTCACCGACTCCAATAACAAGAATCTCAAGGCAACCCAGATTCTGGGGTATTAGTGAAGCGTCAAGCAGAACAAGTAATTGCGGGCGACCGTATTGCGGTCGCCCGTGTCATTACTATGATCGAAAACGGCGAGCCCTCTTCCCACGATCTTCTCCGGGCGATTCACCCTTACATCGGGAAGGCGTACAGGGTGGGGATAACAGGGCCCGCCGGCTCCGGTAAGAGCACACTGGTAAATCAACTGGCCCTCCTGGCCCTGAAAGAGCGAATGAAGGTGGGGATTCTGGCCGTTGACCCAACAAGCCCATTTTCCGGAGGGGCCCTCCTGGGCGACCGGATTCGCATGGTGGACGTCGCAGGAGATCCGGCGGTTTTCATTCGGAGCATGGCATCCAGGGGAAGCACGGGGGGCCGTTGACACCGTTTGTGTTGTGCTGGTTCCCGAATTCGGAGGGAATCTCCAGGCCATGAAAGCCGGACTCATGGAGATAGCCCACGTTTTCGCCCTGAACAAGGCGGACAGGGAAGGGGCTGAGCTTGCCCGGGAAGCCATTCTGGAGGCGATGAGCCTCTCCTCCCCGGAGAGCCTTTGGGAAACCCGGGTGTTCCTGACCGTCGCGACGGAAGGCAGAGGGGTCGTCGAGTTGTGGGACAGCATCCTGGAACATAAGGCATTCCTTTCGGAAAAGGGGCAGCTTGCCCTGAACCGAAGAAGACGGGCCAGGCAGAAGATCCAATCCATTGTCAGGGGTCGTCTGGAGGACTTGTTCCTCCGGAAGAAGAACGATCTTCTGGACCGCCTGGCTTCCCAGGTGATAGAAGGATCGTTGGACGCATACGAAGCCGCGTCCGTCCTATTGGAGACGCCGGAGATACGCCTGGAACCACAAAACCTGAACTGGAGCGAAAGAAAATGACACGACCCATCAAAGTGCTGTTGGCAAAGGTCGGGCTCGACGGCCATGACCGCGGAGTGAAGGTAATTGCCCGGGCATTGAGAGACGCGGGCATGGAAGTGGTGTACACCGGCCTCCATCAGACCCCTGAGATGATTGCGGAAGCCGCCCTCCAGGAGGATGTGGATGTGGTCGGGATTTCCATCCTCTCCGGCGCTCACATGACCCTTTTCCCTCGCATTCTGGATCTTCTGAGAGAAAAGGGAGGATCTCATGTCCTGCTGACCGGCGGAGGCATCATTCCCAAAGAGGAGATGGAAGAGCTGGAGAAAATGGGGACAGGCAGACTCTTCGGCCCAGGCACGTTTCTTTCGGACATCGTTTCCTATATCTCCGAAGCCGTGGCTAAGCGCAGGGCGGTTGCCACCTGATCACTGCAATGGGGGAGGAATGTGATTTGAGGGCGCTAAGTGGGTTGAGACATAAATAACGTCAATGATTTGGCGATGGATCTGGAGACGAGGTCGGGAGCGCGCACGAGCGAG
>JACPDT010000177.1 GCA_016183865.1 Armatimonadota bacterium
GCCTCAAGCATAAGCGGGGGGGCGTAGCCAAAGGCCAATTGCATGATCCGTTCAGGGGTAGCTTGGGAGGTCGAAGCCGTTTGCATGATTCCACTCCTTAGATGGCGATATTTTGTAACTACTCAGGTAGTCAGGAGTCAGAATGAGAACGTCAGCGACGAGATTTTCGGTACTATTTGATTATCGCAAAGGACCTCGAGTACGGCGATGTTTCCGAGTTAAGCCAGTTGCTTGAATAGGCCAGCAAGCTGTTGGAGGCCTATTCGCAGGCTATTCTGAATTCTGACTCCTGCATCCTGTCTACCTGAGTAGTTACCTTGTTTCTCTAGTAGTGAGTGGATTCCCTCCATGCAGGGGCATTGGAATGGGAATTGTGCCACGGGTGGTTACTGTGGGAGTTGTGCCATGGATTGTCGTGGTGCATGTTGTGCCAGGGTGAATCGTAATAGGACCGGTTCCAGGGGGAGTCATTGTATCCCCGATTCCACGGCGTGTTGTCGGAATAGGAATTGCTCCATGGGTTGTCCGAATAGGACCGATTCCACGGCGGAGGCTCAGGATAATCTTCGGGATGGACGATCTTGTCCAAAATGCCGACAAATGTCCCGGCCAGGACTCCAAGTCCTGCGCCGATGGCGATGCCGCCCGCTATGGAAAGACCCATTCCGGGACCGCCCCAGGTGAAAGTCTCCTGCTTTTCCTGCATCTGGAACGTTCCATCAGGATTCTTCAATGGAACACGCCCTGTCACGGGATTGCCGGTTCCCGGCAAGGGCCTTCCCTTTTCATCGGCAGGGTAGGTGCCCCTGTCTGAAAGGCCGGGTGTCACGTGATTCTTGGGAATCTCACCGATTTGCTGCTCTCCGTAAACAGGCTCTTTTGTCGAGGCTTGGACAACTTTTCCTTCCTCCATGCGAGCCGTGTAATACCCGACAGCACCGCCGGCAAGCCCCCCGAGGACGCCGCCGATTGTCTGGGCTTTGGGCATGAAGTCGCTCTTGTCCTTTTTCCTGTCATTGCTCCAGGTGCCGGAGACGGCAGAGCTGTCGTTCGTTGCGGCCTTTTCCACCGCTTCTTTCGTTGCATCAACCTTTCCGTCTCCTGATACGCCCTTGCTGAAAAATGCCTGAACTTTCGGAGATAGAGTCATTCTTGCTTCAGGTATGTTGAGATTAGACATTTCCTACACTCCTTTAGTCGGCGTTATCCTTGATCAGATACAGGATGGTTCCAACCACGATGCCTGTGGCCAATCCTGCGCCCATGCCGATGAGGGCGCCGTTCAGAGGGCTCCAAACCCCATCCGGTTTCTTGTATTCGGTAACTTCATAGCTCCCGGCTTTCCGCTCCCGAATATCGGGGTGGTATTCCTGGCGGTAGCTATTCACAACCTTCTGGCCGTTCACGACTTGCGTCTCATTCTCATAAGCATCCCGTTTGTGTCCATAGAGATACTGCTCATTGAAATCCACGGTCCGTGTGCTCTGCACAAAGTCCGCGTTTCGGGTGTCAAAGTACCCCTTTGCAAATCCTCCCAAGCCGCCCAACAAGGTGCCGGCCGCCACACTGGCATAAACATAATCTTTCCCCTTTACCTTGTAATGCTCGGGCTTCGCCGGCTCCGTTGACGGCTCCGGTGTCGCCGGAGTCTCGGAAGCATCCGTGGCGGGCGTATTCACAACAGGGGGTGTAACTTCGCCCACTGGTGCAGCGTCGGCAATATTGCGCGGAATGATCGGCGCCAGAACCTGTCCTATTGTAGCCATTTCAGTTCCTCCTATCAATACGGAGTGGACTCACTCCAAGCTGGTGTAGGCGAATTGGAGTGGGAGTTGCTCCACGGGGTCTCGGAGTGAGAGTTGGTCCAGGGGTTGTCCGTGTAAGAGCGATCCCAGGGATGATTAGAGTGGCTGTTGCACCACGGCGTATCCGAATAGGAACGATTCCACGGAGTATCGAGATAGGAATTGTTCCACGGCGGACTATCGTTGTATGAGCGGTCCCAGGGAGTCGGGCTGTCTGAGTAGCTCCGGTTCCACGGGGTATTGTCGGTGTATGAGTTGCTCCAGGGGGGGGTGTCGGAATAAGAACGATTCCATGGCGGAGGATCTGCAGGGTAGTCTTCCGGATGGATGATCTTATCCGCTACTCCTACAAAGGTCCCGGCCAGAACGCCCAAGCCTGCTCCTATGGCGATTCCGCCGGCGATTGAGAGAGCCATTCCCGGTCCGCCCCAGGTGAAGGTCTCGTTTTTCGTTTCCTGCATCTTGACAGTGCCGTCAGGATTCTTAACAGGCACTTTTCCGTAAACCGGCTGGCCGGTGCCCGGAAGGGCTCTCCCCTTTTCGTCTGCGGGGTAAGTCCCCTTGTCCGAAAGCCCGGGAGTTACGTGATTCTTGGGAATTTCACCGATCTGTTTCTGCTCGTAAACAGGCTCTTTGGTCGTTGCGTGGACGACTTTTCCCTCTTGCATTCGAGCCGCATAGTAACCGACAAAGCCGCCGCTTATGCCGCCGAGGACTCCACCGATGGTCTGAGCCTTGGGCATAAAATCGCTTTTGTCTTTCTTCTTGTCATTGCTCCACGTGCCCTGTTGAACCGCGTCTGTTGTCGCGTCCACTTTGTCGCTTCCGGCGACCCCTCTGGCAAAGAAGCTCCGAACTGCGGGTGAGAGTGTCATTCTTGCTTCATAAGTGTTCATGATCGTCCTCCTTTGCCTCTATTCCGACTGATTCTTGATTGCGTACATTACGATTCCGGCCACTGTTCCGAGAATGAATCCTCCCGCCATTCCCAGGAGGGCGCCTCCCAGCGGGCTCAGAACCCCATCAGGCTTGGAGTATCGAGTCGTCTCATAACTTCCCGCCTGACGCTCCCGAACATCGGGCTTGTAGTCCTGAAAGTAGCTCTTGACCACTTTCTGGCCGTTCACGACCTCCACTTCGTTTTCGAATGCGTCTCTCTTGTGTCCATACAAGTATTGCTCATTGAAGTTCACCGTTTGCGTGGTTTTCACGAAATCGGCGTTTCGAGTGTCAAAGTAGCCCTTTGCGAAACCTGCGATCCCCCCGAGCACGGTTCCGGAAGCCATGGAGGCCTTCAGATAATCACTGCCCTTCACCTTATAGTGCTTGGGCGTCTCTTCCGGCGCCGGGGCGGGTGTCGGAGTTGCCGGTGTCTCGGCAGGCGCCGTTTCCGTGCCTGCGCGAGGTGTTGTGGATTCTATGTTTCTGGGAATGACCGGGGAGAGAATGTTGCTGAGAGCTCCCATGGTGCTGCCTCCTTTGCCTGGTCGGGTCTGTATGGATTGCAACTTTTCTTGCTTCTGTGTCCTTTGTAAGTCTATCATGTTTCCTGACAGTTAAATTGTCGCGGGCACGGTTCGGAGTGACCCGGAGGCAGCCTATGGCGCTCTTCGTCAGAAGAGGCTGGATCTGAATTGGGTATCCCTGGACGGCTCAGTCGTCAGACATCAGGAGCATTGAATGTCACAGCTCAACGGTAATCCAAAGAGCTTGTGACATTCGAGTTCCGGGGAGTCTCAAATTCGTGGGCGAAGGTGCCACCACACTTCCGGTCCCGAACTTGTGGGCTGCGTGCGAGCCTAAATGATCCCTGCCAGCTCCTGAAGGCGTCTCCAGTTGCGGAGTCGCCCTTCCTGGGCTTTCAGCATCATATCTGAGGGATTGCCGTTCTTGTCGAACTGTTTCATGAAACGGCCCTCCGTGCGGGCGAAGTATACAAAATCAATGACTTCACCGGTTTTCGGGTTCTTGTACCAGTCATCTTTTTGTGCAGGGTTCCCTTGAAGGCTCAGCCGTTCGCTCAGTCGCTCGCCTTTCCTGGGGTCATGGATAAACAGCGGGAAGGCACGCGAATCCACCGCCAGCTTGGCCTGGTGGGAAGCCATGTTGTCCGCCACGCCATGCTCGGGCATGCATGTGGCGTATGCTACCACAAGAGAAGGGCCATTGTATTCATTGGCGCCCATAATGGCTCTGTAGAAATGATTTATGTGGGCAGGCGTGGTTTGCGCCACAAAGGTGTCAGGATGCATCAGGGCGATTTGGGCCAGCTCTTTTCTATGCTCTGTCTTCCCTTTCTGGACTTTTCCATGAGCGGACATCTTCGTATCCTGACCCATGAAAGTGCTGGTTGAGCTTTGTCCCCCTGTGTTTGAATAGACCTGAGTGTCCAGAACCAGAACATTTATGTCAAGGCCTGAAGCCAGCAAGCGCGACAACGACTGAAACCCGATATCGTACATGGCGCCATCCCCGCCGGGGGCCCACAGCTTCTTGTCGCGAAGACCGGCCTGGTCCCACCTCAATCGCACTCCCAGGGCATCTGCGGCGGCATTTTCGAAGAGGGAGTTGGTCCACGGCACGAGGAAAGGGTTATACGGATAGGTGGAGCTGAAGACCGTGTTACACCCTGTTGCAGCTACAATGCCCACGCTTTCGGGACCGTAGAGAAAACCGGTGGCAGCCAGCATCATGCGAATAGTTGTAGCCTCTCCACATCCCATGCATGACCCTGCACCCCCGACGAATAGAAGGGACCGGCCTGCGAGCATCATGTCGGCGAGAACCTTTTCCTGAATATACTTTGCAGGGGTCTCCGGGAGCTTTTCATAGAGCTGAAAAGCCCGCTGGTATTGCCCGAGGTTTTCGTCGTTTTTCGAAATCATGGAAAGAGCCTGGTGCTCTCCACAGACCTCCACACATTCTCCGCACCCCTTGCACTTGGAGGGATCCACAAAAAGACCGAAATGCCCGCCCTTATCGCCTTTTTTCTTCGGTGTCTCATAGTACTTGGTTGTCTTCGCAAAGCGAGAGCGCGAGAATTCCTTATCCTGTGGGTTACTGATTTTTGCGATCTCCGACTCAAGAAGATCCTCTTCCACCACTTTGGCTAAAATGGCCGTATCGGGGCATTCTGTGACACACTCCATGCAGCCCACACAGCGGCTCTGGTCAAAGGCGGGAAACTCGGGTGCGATGTAGCTGAAATCACGAAGTGCGCCTGTTCCTGCGGGGATCAGGCTTCTGGCTACATCAATGTCTGCAGGCAATCCCCTATCTGCCGTCCCTTCATTGTATGCCTCTACGATCCGCTGACTGAAATCAGCGGCATCCAGGAGGTCCCGGGTTTGTTTCGTCAATGTATCAGGGGGTACCATTTACATCATCCTCTCGTATTCTTCACTACGATCTCGCCGCAGCTCCGGACACTGCCGACTTCGCGGCCCCTATGATCTCTGCGGGAATCTCGATCACTTCATTAAACCCGCGCTTTACGGCAAGAAGATTGTCCTGGACAACTCGCTCTCCCCTTTTGCCGAAATACTTGCGGAGAGACTTCTCTACGCCTTCCAGAATCTCTTCCCGGCTCAAACCTTTCTGTTTGCTGAAAGGAGTTACCTTGAGAAAAATTCCTAGAAGCACAATCCCCTGCATTCGTTGAATCAAATCAGGGCTTGTAGCGACTTCACGTGCGATGGCCACAGTATCCAGAGCCAGAACTCTGATTTTTCTTTCCCTGATGATTTTCTTGGCATAATCGGGGATGGAGGCCCAAACCGTCTCCGGTGTGGTCTGGGATGTCTGGATGAACAGCATTCCTCCTTCAGATAGCCCGGAAAGAGGGTTCCCCAGGCTGAAGGCATTCACATCATTCAGCGGTACAAACTCCACTTGATTCAGCTCACAATGAGTTCTGACCCGATCATTGGCCAGTGTCAGGTAATAAGTGGTGGGAAGACCTTTCTTTTCCGATCCGTACTTGGGATAAGCTTGCACCCACATCTCAAAAAGGTCTTCGGAAATGCTGGCAATGACCTTATTGGTGGTGATGGAGCCATACCCGCCCACCGAGTGGCCTCTCATTGAAAAAGCTCCCGCTGGACGAACATCGGGATCGAGGGTGGAATGGATTGCCAGGGGATGGTCAATCCCGATGACGAATGTTCGTTTCCCCTGTCCATTCTGCATGTTCTCAACAATGGCGATGCAGTCTCCTGGCCGGACATCTCTGCTCCCCAGTCCCCCTGCACCCGCGAAAATCACGGGCATTGCAGAGATAGCCGGATAGCCCGGGGCTTTTGTGAGAGCATCGGAAAAGGCCGCTTTAAGCTCTGCGGCGAGGGGATTGGATTGGGCCAGTGGATTGTCCATGCGCTCCAGCACGGAAAGGGCTTTCACACGGCTCAATGATTGCACGAGTTGAGGCCCGGGAAAAGGACGGAATACGGTCACATTGACGACACCGACTTTGATGCCTCTTTCAGACCGCAGGAAATCCACTGTGGCCATGGCGGTCTCCATTGCCGATCCCATTCCGACCAGAGCGTATTCTGCGTCATCCATTCTATATGATTCCACCGGATTGTAACGGCGGCCGGTCTTCTCATGGAATTCGTCCATGGCTTGCTGCAAAATCATCGGGACCTTGTCATAAAAGAACCTCTGAGCCACTTTCCCTTTCATGTAGCTGTCCTGATTCTGCACAACGCCACTCATCAGAGGATGGGCAGGGTCCATGTAGTTCCTGAGCTTGCTTTTCGGATCCCCGACAAATTCTCTCATGAATTCTTCTTCGCACAGCAGAACATTTTCAGTGGTATGAGTCGTCAGGAATCCGTCCTGCACATTGAAGAAAGGGGTCTCCGAGTCTTCGGCTGCACGCCGACAAATAAGAGCCAGGTCACCTGCCTCTTGAGCGTTTTTCGCAAACACCATGCCCCATCCGCAATCGGCTACAGCCATAACATCGTCGTGGCCGGCATGAACATTGAGTGAATGGGAAGTGAGGGCTCTTGCGCCAATGTGAAATACGGCAGGGAGCCTTTTTCCAGAAATCGTGTAAAGCACTTCCTTCATCAGAACAAGACCCTGGCCTGATGTAAAATTGGAGACCCTCCCGCCTGCCAGTGCAAATCCTTCACAAGTGGATGCAGCACTGTGCTCCGATTCCAGCTCAAGGAAAACCAGGGGCACTCCCCATAGATTCTTGGCCCCATTGGATACCTCCACCTGGTAACCCTGTCCCATGGGGGTAGATGGGGTGATGGGGTATGCGCACGCGCCGTCTGATATATGGGTATCCACCCAGACTACGGCGCCGGACCCATCGGTTGTCGTCAAAACACCCGGAAATGGGAATGTCTTTTGAGTCATTTCAACATAGCTCCTTGCTGTGTATTACTTTACGAAAAACGTTGGAAAAGCGAATCCAGCACTTTTTTCGAGTCCTTGCGATCCCCTGTCTGGAGGGATTTCACCCGCTCCTGGAAGCTGCCTACCCGCTGATGGTAAAAGATCCCCAGATAACGAGGCTGATCGAGCGAAGCCAGACGAAGCGCGGCAACGCGATCAGAGACATCGTGATCACTCGGAAGGTCGGCCACTTCTTCCTTATATGTCTTGAAAGTATTGACCGTGTTGAAGGTTGGGCAAGGACTGTATACATCAATAATGGAGAACCCGGGATGCTCTATCCCCTTTACGATAAGATCAGCCATCTCTTTCGGCTTTCCCGAAAAACCCCTGGCCACAAACGATGCTCCGGAAGCCAGAGCAAGAACTATGGGGTTGAATGGGGGCTCAACACTTCCCCGTGGCGTTGTCTTGGTCACGAATCCGGTCTGACTGGTGGGAGATGTCTGCCCTTTGGTGAGACCATAAATGGTGTTATCCATGATCACATAGGTCAGATCCGTGTTCCGCCGCGCGGCGTGGATAAAGTGGCCACCGCCGATGGCATAGGCATCGCCGTCCCCGCCGAAGACCAGAACCGTCAGCTCCGGGTTAGCCATTTTTACGCCTGTGGCGATGGGCATGGCGCGTCCGTGAACGCTGTGGAAACCGTAACTGGTGACAAAATACGGAAGCCGGCTGGAGCATCCGATTCCCGAGACACACACAATGTCTTTCGGATTGTACCCTTTCCGGCCCAGAGCATTATAAAGGGCGTTCAAGACACCAAAATCGCCGCAGCCCGGGCACCAGGTCGGTTTCACTTCACTTCTGTATTCATATTCGGCTACACTACTTTCCGACATGCGCACAAACCCCCTCTATGGCCTGAAGCATCTGGGACACTTTGAAAGGCGTCCCTCCATAAGCATTGACTCTGTGGAACTCCCTGCCGAAATGAGCCTGCAGCAACTGGGCAAACTGGCCGGTATAATTCACCTCTGCTACGATGACGATTCTCTTGCGTTCCACAAAATCGCGCAACTGCCGGTCCGGAATAGGCCACAGGAGCTTCGGCGCGATTCCCTCCACTGACAGGCCTTTCTCAGCAGCTTGAGCGACAGCCTCCTGTACGACTCCAAAGGTGGACCCCCAGGAGATGATGCCGATCTCCGAGCCCGGGTCACCGCACCGCTCCACGGGCGGGGCTTCCTTTGCCGCAAGCTCCAATTTCCGAAAGCGTTTCTCCGTCATCTGCATATGTGTCTCAGGGGAGTAGCTGGGACTCGACCGCTCGACATGCTCCAGCCCTGTCGCCACATACTGCCCCTGGGCCTGCCCTGGCGCCGACATGGGACTCACCCCGTCGGCAGTGAAACGATATCTTGAATAAGTGTGGTCCGGGCCTCCGACCTGGCTCCCTGGAATGAACCGGAGTCTTTCCGTGGGATGAATGGCCGACAAATCCGGCCTGGCTATGGACTGATTCCGCACAGCCAGAGCTGTGTCCGAAAGAAGAATGACAGGAGTCTGGAATTTCTCTGAAAAATGAAAAGCCTGAAGAGCTTGATAAAAACAGTCCTCAACTGAAACAGGGGCCAATACAATTCGAGGAGATTCACCGTGCCCTCCGTGAACTGCAATGTACAGATCACCCTGCTCGTGGCGCGTGGGCATTCCTGTGGATGGGCCGGCGCGCTGCACATTGACGATGACACAGGGAAGCTCTGCCATGGTTGCAAGACCGAGTGTCTCGATCATGAGCGAAAAGCCCGGGCCCGATGTGGCTGTGAGCGCCCTGGCTCCTGCGAAGGACGCCCCCAGAACCATCCCCAGTGCGGAGATTTCGTCTTCAGCCTGAACTGCATCACCACCCATCTTCGGCAGCTCGGAAGCAAGGAATTCCAGTATGTCGGTAGCAGGCGTGATCGGATATCCGAAAATGTGCGTGCACCCCGCAGCCAGAGCCCCCAGAGAAATCGCCTGATTGCCGGTCACAACGATAACGGAATTCTCTTCAGACTTGCTCACATCAAGGATAAACTCGCCTCTTTCCGGCACTTTTTCTTCCACGTATCGGAAACCGGCTTGCAGTGCAGCCAAATTCTTGGACAGCACCGCTTCTCCCTTGCGGGAGAACTTCTCGGTGATCAGTTGTGAAATATGGTGTGTGGGGAGTCCAAAAAGGGCGGAAACAGCACCGACTGCCACCATATTTTTTGCACGCTCAAACTTGATCTCGCTTTTTGCTATCTCAGTAAACGGCAGAGGCACCTGCCGATGGCTATCGTTCTTCTCGGGTACGCATTCCGCGGAATCGTAAATCAAGAGCCCCCCTTCGCGGAGGACTCGAATATTCCGATCATGCCCTTCCTGATTGAAGGCAATCAGAATATCGAGATCGTCTCCCGGGGTGGTGAGACGATGGTCGGAAAGCCGAATCTGATAGACAGCAGGACCGCCTTTGATCTCTGCGGGAGGACTGTAAAATGTGAGGACTCCGTACCCGGCCCTTGCAGCCGCCTGGGTTACAAGCTGACCGGTGCTCTGGACCCCCTCGCCGGCTTCTCCGGCGATGCGAATTACCAGGTCATCTTTCTTCAATGCAGGGTCATCCCTTTCTTCTTTGTGTCCTATCCGAGCTAGTGGGCTGTCAACCTTTATTTTAGGGGTTATGTCATTCCCACGAAAGTGGGAATCCAGAATCATAATATTGGATTCCTGCTTACGCAGGAATGACGTTGTACCAGATAACCCACAATTTGAGTGTTGACAATGCACTAGTGACCCCCGACACGAATCCAATCAAGCCTTGCCGTTATTCGTGCCGCAGGCCACTTGAAATTTCCTGAACCACCTTCCCTTCCCTGAACTGGAGCTTGCCCTGTTCGTAAAAGTCGCCTCCGTAAGAGTCGTGGATCACGATGACAGGAAACTCCTCCACAGTCAGCCGCAGAACCGCTTCCGGCCCCAGGTCCCCATAGGCGACAACCGCCGATTCGCGGATTCTCTTGCTTACATATGCACCCGCACCCCCTATGGATGCGAGGTAGACGGCGCCATGCTCCTGAATCGCTTTCCTGCTCCAATAGTGGAATTGTGTATGCGTCCATCCGGGCGGCCGTTGTCGGCCCGGCGGAACCGACGGCATACCCGGGTGGAGCGGGTGAAGGCCCCATGTAATAGAGAGTCTCCCCCTTGAGGGAGATGGGGAGAGAATCCCCCCTGGCCAGGCACTCCACCATTCGCATATGCGCCGCGTCCCGGGCTGCATACATGGAACCATACAAAAGGAGGAAATCCCCTGAGCGAAGCTCCTTTATTATGGCGCCTGTCAGGGGCAGGTGAATCTTCTTTCTCGTAACACCGCTCATCCGGACTGCCTCCTGCTTCCCATCACAGCACGGCTTCTTTGTGACGAGCCGCATGACACATGAGGTTCACTCCGACCGGAAGACCGGAAATATGACAGGGATATGTTTCTATATGCACATCCAAGGCTGTAACAATACCTCCAAAACCCTCGGGACCGATTCCCAGGGCATTGATCCTGTGCAAGAGGCTCGTTTCCAGATCGGCGACCCTTGCATCCGTGTTTCGGCTCGGCACGGATCGAAGGCTCGCCTTCTTGGCGAGAAGAAGAGCCATCTCCGATGTGCCGCCCACACCAACGCCCACAACCATGGGAGGGCAGGCATTGGCGCCCGCTTTCTCCACGGCGGAGACCACAAAATCCACAACACCCTGGACTCCATCGGAAGGATTCAGCATGGCCAGGGCGGACATGTTTTCTCCGCCCGCTCCCCTGGGACAGACTGTAATCTTCAGTGCATTTCCCTCGGTGACGGACACGTGAATCACGGCAGGAGTATTGTCCCGGGTATTGACTCGATCGAAGAGGGGGTCCCCCACCACCGATTTGCGGAGGTTTCCGTTTTGGTACCCTTGTCGGACTCCCTCATGTATGGCCTCATTCAGGTACCCTCCCACAATGTGGACATCCTGGCCCATCTCAACAAAAACGACGGAAATCCCCGTATCCTGACACAACGGCAGCTTCTCTTTCCGGGCGATCTCC
>JACPDT010000178.1 GCA_016183865.1 Armatimonadota bacterium
GACAGTCACCCCCACCTGACCTCCCCCCTCAAGGGGGAGGAATAAGCCCTCGGGAAACAGGCGGTGGATTTAGGGATTTGGGGGACTATTGTCAACCAGGGAAAAACATGGTAAAATAAAAAGCCATGGCATGAGATGAACGGAGAGATGGCCGAGTTGGTTGAAGGCGATCGCCTGCTAAGCGATTAAGTGGAGCTTCAAACTCTGCTTCGTGGGTTCGAATCCCACTCTCTCCGCCAGGGCTTTCTTGGCGGCAGGATCGAAGGGCCATGGTAAGTGAAATTGATGAATAAGATGCGCGCGCCCGTAGCTCAGCTGGATAGAGCAGCGGACTTCTAATCCGCGGGTCGGCGGTTCGACTCCGCCCGGGCGCTCCAGCGGTCGTCGTGGTGGGTATAGCTCCAAAGCTCGGTGCGCCTGTAGCTCAGTTGGATAGAGCGACGGTCTCCGAAGCCGTAGGTCGGAGGTTCGAACCCTCTCGGGCGCGCCACTCTTGCAGGGGTGTTGGAGGAAAACGGAAACAGACGAGGCTCTCATGGAGGAAGCTTTTCTGGAGGCCAGACTCGCATTTGCTGCGGGGGAGGTCCCGGTGGGGGCCGTTATGGTTCACCAGGGGAAAATCATCGGCAGAGGACACAATCTCCGAGAAAGCACGCAGGATCCGCTGGCTCATGCTGAGATTATCGCCATAAGAGAGGCGAGCCGATATCTTCATACGTGGAGATTCGCGGAAGTGACCGCCTACGTCACTCTGGAACCTTGTCTCATGTGCGCGGGCGCGTTTGTTCAGGCGAGAATCTCCCGGCTTGTGTACGGCGCCGAAGACCCCAAGGCAGGCGCAATACGTTCGCTGTACCAGGTTGCCGGCGACCCCAGACTGAACCATCAGATAAGTGTTACGTCCGGAGTGCTTGAAGAACCCTGCAGTGAGATTCTCAAAGAGTTCTTTAGAAGCCGCAGGAGAGATGGCTGAGCTGGTTGAAAGCGCTCGACTCGAAATCGAGTAAGGGGATGATGAGTCTCCTTCGGGGGTTCGAATCCCTCTCTCTCCGCCAAAGCCTTGTTGGCGGCAGAATCGAAGGGCCATGGCAGGTGAAGTTGCGGTCGCTCACGCGGATTCGAACGGGCAGTGAGCGCCGACCGGATAGGGAGGATGAGCGGGCAGGGATGCCCGCGGAAGCGAACTGCCGCGCCTGGAGCCGACGAGTAGGATGGCGAGGAGGCGGAAGGTCGAATCCCTCTCCCTCCGCCAAAGCCTTGTTGGCGGCAGGAACATGTCTCGCCGATGAGAACAATTACTAGCTTGGAGAGATGCCTGAGTTGGTTGAAAGGGCACGACTGGAAATCGTGTAGATGGTCTAAAAAACTGTCTCGTGGGTTCGAATCCCACTCTCTCCGCCAAAAAGAAGCTATTGCAAAGACTTGGTCGTGCTAGACGGGGAGTTAGCGGTGCCCTGAACCTGAAATCCGCTTATGCAGGGTTGAATTCCTGTTTGAGGCGCCGTTTTTCAGAGTCCGGCTCCGGTAAGAGACGTTGAGGATCGGGCTCTGCGCAATGGAAACCTGTGAACCCCGCCAGGACCGGAAGGTAGCAACGGTAAGCGGGAAATTCCATGTGCCGCAGATCTTACCTGGTCGGAGTTGGCTGCCGGAGTAACGTCTGGAGAGCGGTTGTCGAGAAGAGGTGCACGGCCAAGACATTTCCATCCATTTCGATTGCGGGTGAATCCGTATTACGAGAAATTCACAAAAAAGAAACATATCCGTCACGGCCTTGTCGCTATTGAAGTCATCGCTTTGCATCCCCACATTTCCTTTCCCCTCCTATTCTTTTGGCGGGGGTGCAGGAGGAATTTCTTAAATATATGCCGAATATCGAAAAGGGAAAAAGTTCCAGGGGTGGGAAGTTCTAAAGGAGGCTGGGAATGAGGCGGTGGAGAATCCTTTTTAAGCGGCTCCGGCGAAAGAGCTGGACCATAAAGGTAGTTCCCCAGTCGGCAACATCGGTTTTCATCTTCAAGATCAGCTCCTTCGCGGCAATTGCTATCGGACTTACTGTTTTCCTTTTTCTCAATCTGGGCATGTTCATGCTCTACCAGAAAGAACGGGAGGAAAAAGTCTATTTTCAAAGTCTTCATGCCATGAATCTCCTGCAAAGAGACAAAATTGCGAGAGTTCAACGGGAGAGACAGGAGATGGGACGCATACTCAGCGTGGAGACCGAAAGACTGGAGAATCGCTTGACGGTTCTTCACAAGGAAGATAATGAGCTTCGCAAGATCATAGGCCTCAAGAAAAAAGCCGGCCAGGAAGAAGCGGTGGAACGAAAATCTCAAAGGAAGAGTACGGAAAGGGAAGGGAAGAACAGGCAGCAGCTTTCTTTCCGTTATGGAGTGAAAAACTCCCGCGGATCTTCTCCTTCTGTAGCGGCATTGAGGCAGCGGATGCAAGCCCTGGAGCGGGCCGCATATTTTCGCCACGAGAGTTTTCAGGAAGTGAAATTTGCCGCCATTCTCCGAAAGGAAAAAATCGAGCGTGAAGCCAAACGGTTGGCGGAAGTGTTTGAGTCCATTCCCTCCATCTGGCCCGTTACCGGGTATATCTCCTCCTCTTTCGGATACCGGATTCACCCGATCTCCGGCGGCGGCGAATACCACCAGGGTCTGGACATCGTCGCAGCCTTCGGGACTCCGATCAGGGCCACTGCAGCCGGTGTCGTTGTCTGTGCGGGTTGGGAAGGTGGATTCGGATACACGATCAAGGTGGATCACGGAAACGGGCTTGTGACCCAGTATTCCCACTGCTCCCAATTGGCGGCAGGACATGGCGCGAGAGTTTCGAAAGGGGACGTGGTCGCGTATGTAGGGACCACCGGATACAGCACCGGCCCCCACCTGCACTATCAGATGTTCAAGCAGGGCGCTTTGACGAACCCTGCGCCATATCTGGATCTCAAGCTTTATGAGATGGCAAAAGTGGAGGCAGGGATTCACAACTGATCCCGATCCGACTTTGCAAAGAGAAAAGGCCGTTTTTCGAGCGGCCTTTTCTCTTTATTTGTTGTCTACAAGGGTCGGTTCCGCTTTTTTCCACCGGGTTCCGGCAGGGCCGTCCTCCAGCAGCACTCCTCTTTTCTTAAGCTCATCCCGAATGGCGTCCGCTTCGTTCCAGTCTCTCCTTCTCCTGGCTTCCTTTCTCTTTTCCATCAGAGCTTCGATCTCGTGAGGAAGCATTTCATCTGAAGGGGCAACTCGGGAAAGCTGAAGGCCAAGCACATTGTCCCAGGAGAAAATCAGGTCTCTGACCCGGCTTGCATCTTCCCTGGTGAGAAGCTCCTTGTCTATGTCCGTGTTCACCTCTCGGACCAGCTCAAAGAGGACGGCAACGGCCTGGGGGCTGTTCAAATCGTCATCCATGGCTTCTGCGAAAGAGTCGTTTCTTGCTTTCGTCAGGCCCTCGATCTCCTTCGAGGGGGGACCTCCTTTGGAGATGTCGGAAAGACGAACAAGAAAATCCCTGAGTCTCACCAGAGCCTTTTCGCTCGCTTCCATGCTTTCTTGCGTATAGTTTACCCTTGAGCGGTAATGGCTCGAAATGTACAGGTACCGCAATGCCAGAGGGGAAAAGCCCTGCTCTCGAACCTCCCTCAGAGTATACGTGTTTCCCAGGGATTTGCTCATTTTTCGTCCATCTACGATCAGGTGCTCCGCATGAAGCCAGTATCGGACAAAGGGGCAGCCTGTATGCGCCTCCGATTGAGCGATCTCATTCTGATGGTGGGGAAAGATGTTGTCCACACCCCCTGTGTGGATATCGAAGCTTCCCCCCAGATATTTCATGGACATGGCGCTGCACTCGATATGCCATCCTGGACGGCCTTTTCCCAGGCTTGTCTCCCAGAACACCGGGCCATCCTGCTCATCCCAGGCTTTCCAAAGGGCAAAGTCGCCGGCGTGCTCCTTTTCATATTCATCATGCGCCACCCGGGCCCCGATTTTCAAGTCTTCCACCACCATGTGGGCCAGGTTGCCGTAATCCTTGAATTTCGAGATATCGTAATAGATGCACTGGTCTTCGCCCTTGTAGGCGTATCCCTTTTGCATGAGGTCTTCAATGATGGCCACCATTTCAGGGACATGTTCCGTTGCCCGTGGGTAGTGTTCCGCCCGCTCCATGAAGAGAGAGTCCAGGTCCTGAAAAAATGCTTCCGTGTAACGCCCGGTGAACTCTGCAAGGCTGATTCCCTCTGCCTGGGAATCCCTGATGGTCTTGTCGTCTATGTCGGTGATGTTCATCACCTGAACCACTCGAAAACCCTTGAACTTGAGATACCTTCGGAGGAGATCCTCAAAGGCATAGGTTCGGTAGTTTCCGATGTGCGCATAGTTGTACACCGTGGGACCACAGGTGTACATCCTGACGGTCCCCTGCGAAAGGGGAGTGAATTCTTCCTTTTCTCTCGAAAGGGTGTTGAAGAAACGAAGGGCCACGGAGATTATCCTTTCCCCATCAATCTCTTGAGCTCCTCGGGGCTGGAAGACTTCAGGAGAGCATCCTCCTCCGTTATGAGCTTCTGATCCCATAGCTTCTTCAGGGAGGAGTCCAGGGAGATCATTCCATGCTGAGCTCCGGATTGAATCATGTTGATCAGTTGATGGGTCTTACCTTCCCTGATGAGATTTCGCACTCCTGCGGTTCCCACCATGATCTCCAGTGCGCAAACCCTCCCTTTCCCGTCCGCCTTGGGGACAAGGGTCTGGGAAACGATCCCCTCAAAGATTGTGGACATTTGCATGCGGATTTGCTGCTGCTGGTGCGGTGGAAATACATCCACGATTCGGTCCACTGTGGGCGCCGCGCCGGTTGTATGAAGAGTGCCGAACACCAGATGGCCCGTCTCGGCTGCCGTCACTGCCAGGCCGATGGTTTCAAGATCCCTCATCTCACCCACCAGAATCACGTCCGGGTCCTGTCTCAACACGTGTTTCAGGGCATTGGCGAAGGAATGCGTATCCTGGCCCAGCTCCCGCTGCCGGATGATGCTCTTCTTGTTCTTGTGGAGGAACTCGATGGGATCCTCGATCGTCACAATGTGGGTGGCATCGTTTTCATTGATATGATCAATCATGGCCGCGAGAGTCGTGGATTTTCCGCTTCCTGTCGGGCCGGTCACCAGCACAAGGCCCCTGGGCTTTGCCGCCAGATCTGTAAGAACATCGGGCATACTGAGTTCTTTCAGGGTCAGAGGGCGGCTCGGAATCATACGGAAAACGGCCCCCATCGTTCCGCGTTGCAGGAGCACATTTCCTCTAAACCTGGAAAGGCCCGGTATGCTGTAGGAAAAATCCAGCTCCTTCTCTTTTTCGAAAGTTTCTCTCTGCTCATAGTTCAGGATATTGTACACCATCTCCTGAAGGGTATTATGCTGCATGACCTCATGATCCGTGGGGGTCAAGTGTCCGTCAATGCGGAACATGGGGACGCTTCCCACGGCCATATGGAGGTCCGAAGCCTTCCTTTCCACCATTTCTTTCAAGAGATCGTCAAGAACCATTCGATAACTCCTCCTGTTTGGTCATTTTCTGCAATGCAGTTCTTATCCGTGAGAGGGCCTCATCTTTCCCCAACAGAGGGACGACTTGAACCAGCTCCGGCCCATGAATCTCTCCCGTCAGAGCCGACCTGACAGGCCCATAGAGAGCTTTTCCCCCTATTTGCAGGGTCTTGCCAATTTCCTTCATGATCTGCTTAAATCCTTCTCCCGAGGTCTCCGGGCTGCCGGCGATGGAGTCGCTTAATGAGTGCAGAATCTTTGCCGTAACATCCCGGTTCTCCACGAGGGTCTGGAGGGCCTCCGGCGAGAAAGTCAGGTGGCCCGGCAAGTACCGCTCCGAAAGAGTTGCAAGATCGCTCAACGTGTGGATTTTCTCCCTGAGAGCGGGAAGCCACTTTTTCACGGCCTCGGCCTGTTTATGCAAATCGTCAAAAAAGGGCGCCATCCGCTTTTTCGTGGCCTCGGCCTGTTTGTGAGATTCCTGGATGAATGAAGCCATTTCTCTGAAGCGCTCCAGTACTCTTCCTTCATCAAGGGTGCGAATGTAATGACCGTTCATCCAGAGAAGCTTTTTCTCATCGAAGATGGCGGGGTTCCTTACGACCCGATCCAGTGAAAAAGCCTGGATCAGCTCCTCCAGGGTGAAAAGCTCCCTGTCATCCGAAGGGGCCCATCCCAGAAGAGCGATGTAATTCACAAGGGCCTCCGGCAGAAACCCTCTTTCCCTGTACTCTCCGACTGCAGTAGTTCCATGTCTTTTGCTCAGTTTGCTCCTGTCAGGGGCCAGAATCATGGAGATGTGCCCAAATTCGGGAAGAGCCAGCCCCAGGGCCTGATAGAGGGCGATCTGGCGGGGGGTGTTGGTTAAATGCTCCTCGCCCCGGATCACATGGCTGATCTCCATCATGTGATCATCCACAACAACCGCGAAATTGTAAGAGGGTGTGCCGTCCGATTTCAAGAGTACAAAATCCCCGATCAGGTCTCCATCGAAATCCACATCCCCTCTAACGAGATCGTGGACCTGAATGGTTCCCCCCTGCATCCTGAACCTGAGAGCCGGCCGACGCCCTTCCCGCTGAAAATGATGGGCCTGATCCTGGGTCAAACCCCTGCAACGCCCATCATATCTGGGGTTCTCTCCCCTCGCCAGGAATTCATTCCGGCGACTCTCCAGCTCTTCCGGGGTGCAATAGCACCAATAAGCAAGACCGCTGTCTTTAAGCCTATCGGCCAGCCTGCGGTACAAATCGAGCCGGTCTGTCTGCCGATAGGGGCCGTGCGGTCCTCCCGCATCCGGCCCTTCGTTCCAATCCAGCCCCAGCCAGCGGAGATCATCTGTGATAACCCGCTCCTTTTCCGGGGAGCTTCGATCCAGGTCTGTGTCTTCGATCCGAAGGACAAATCGCCCCCCGTACTTCCTTGCAAATAGCCAGTTGAAAAGGGCCGTCCGCGCCCCCCCCACATGAAGCGATCCCGTAGGGGATGGAGCAAAACGCACCCTGGGCTTGGCGGGTTCAAGCATTTTTTCTCTCACCTTTCCGGCCTTGAAGCGTGTCAAGAGGTTCTACCATAGCAGGTTTTGCGGACCGACCCGGAAACTCCTCCCAAGACGGGAAGGACTCGGTTGACCATCCAAGAAAGAACAAGACCAGGAAGGTAATCAGAATCGAGGTGCATCGTGAAAAAAAACAAGCTCCCTCTCTCGGCAGTGCTGCTCTCAGTGGTTCTGCTGGGGATCGCTCTCGGCGTCTGCGCCCAAGAGGACCGCAATCTTATCGTACCTGGAAAGAAGGTCGGGTTGATCGCTCTTGGGAAACCGATCCCGCGGGAAGTCCTGAAAAGCCTCGGGAAACCCACAAGCCACACTGCTCCTTTGCCGGGCAAAGATGGTACAGACACCGGCAACTACTATTGGGAGGGGAAGCTTAACGTCAAGCTCAACGATGGCCGCGGGGATGAAAACGTCTACCAGATCTTTGTCCTCAGTCCCAACTATCACACAGCCGAGGGAATCAAGGTAGGCGCCTCTTGGGAGCAGGTAAGAAGGGTCTATCCGAAGGGCAAGAAAATCGAGGTGATGGATTTCGATTTCGGATGGGCGACCCCGGGAATGGTGTTCAGCATAAGTGGGAACAAGGTCAGAGGAATCGGAGTGCGTATTACAGGCAGGCGAGAATAGAGACAGCGCGGGGTTTCATCGGTTCAGCCACTCTTTCACTCCCTCGAAGAGTCCTTTCTTGACTGGTTTCGGGAGGGTCTGATCCAGGTACCACCACCAGTGGAGCTTTGGGGGATCGAGCACGATGCGGCACTGCTGCAGATTCTTTCTTCCTACTTCTTCCACGAAAAGGGCGGCTCTGTCCCGAAGCTGAGAATCCAGGCGGGCCACTTTGATCCAATGGGGGCGCAGGTCCACTTCTCCTTCCAGGGACTGGAGGATCTCCTGGATATCGTCCCTGTGATAGAGAAGAAGATTCGCCGAAAGCCCATTTGTTCCGATCTGCTTGATAAAGCGCTCGTAATCTTCGAGAGTCTCTTCCAGGTATTCAAGCTCTTCCTGGACATCATCAGTCGGCACCGGTCATCACTCCTAATAAGATCCTGCCACTAAGGTCACGGCGACATGGGCGGCCATTCCTTCCCCTCTCCCAACAGAGTCCATCTCTTCCCCTGTCTTCGCTTTTACCGCGATCAAGTTCGGGGAGACTTCCAGGAGGGCAGCAAGGGACTGGCGGATTTCCTGTATGTGAGGAGCCAGTTTGGGTTCCTGGGCCAGGATGACGCTGTCCAGATTGTTGAGGCGGTAGCCCTCTTTCTTGAGGTCCTTCCATGCCCTCTGGAAGAGCTCAGTGCTGCGAATCCCTGCATAGGCCGGGTCCGTATCCGGAAAATGGTGGCCCATGTCCATTCCTCCGGAAGCGCCGAGAAGGGCATCAATCACGGCATGAAGGAGAACATCCCCATCGGAGTGTCCGACAAGGCCCTTGTCCCAGGGAATCTGAACACCGCCCAGATACAGGGGCCTTCCTTCAGCGATTCTGTGGGAATCGTAGCCGATCCCTATGCGGAGACCCTTTTCCAGTCTCCGATCCAACCTTTTCGCCAGAATCCACCTTGCGTATTCCAGATCTTCCGGGGTGGTTATCTTGAGATTCTCGTATGAGCCGGCGACGGCGTGAGTGGCAACGATTTTCTCCAGAATGGAGGCCTCGTCCGTGGGGATCTCGTTCGGATCGAGAGCCTCAAGGGCGGAACGGAGGAACTTGAGCTCAAAAACCTGTGGAGTCTGGGCTGCGCGAAGATCCCCTCTGGGAAGGGTCTCATTGATCCTTTCCTGGAGGTCTACTCTCTTGACCGTATCCTTTATGGGAACGGCGGGAATCACGGCATTGACCCTTTCCGCCGCATCGAGTACGCTCTCAAGGAGCTCGGGAGTCAGGAGGGGACGATCCGCGTCGTGAATCGCCACCCATCGGGTCTCCTCGGGAAGGACTTTGAGACCTTCAAGGACGGAAAGATGCCGGTAGGCCCCCCCGGGAATCACCTGGACATATTTCTCGAATTCCCAGGAGGCAACGAGACCTTTGAATTTGTGGAGTCTGGCAGGAGGAACAGGCACGACGACCCAGGAGATCCTGGGTGATTCCCCGAAAACGGAAATCGTCCACCAGAGCAGGGGTTTACCGCAGAGGTTCATCAGGAGCTTGTCCTCTGAGCCGAAGCGCGTGCCTCTTCCCGCAGCGGGAAGAACCGCGGCGAATGGATGGGTCATCTTCTAGCTCCTTCCCGGTTTCGCAAAAATCATTTTCCCTGCAATGGTCTGGAGGACGCTGGTGACCTGGACATCAATGGAATCGCCGATGTGTCTCCTGCCGCCTTCCACCACGATCATGGTGCCGTCATCCAGATATCCGATTCCCTGACCCGCTTCCTTGCCGTCCTTGATGACATGCACCTTGAGCTCCTCCCCCGGTAGGACGACGGGTTTCACGGCATTGGCCAGCTCATTGATATTCAGAACCCTGATCCCCTGCAGCTCGGCGACCTTGTTCAGGTTGTAATCATTGGTGACAAGGGCCGCGCTCAGCTCCTTCGAAAGCTTCACTAGCTTCGTGTCCACTCCCTGGACATCCACATCTCCTTCATAAATTTGAATTCCCAGATTCTCTTTCCTCATTTTGTTGAGTATGTCCAGCCCTCTTCTGCCCCTGTTCCTTTTCAGGATATCGGATGAATCCGCGATATGCTGGAGCTCTTCAAGCACAAATTTCGGAATCAGCTTTTTCCCTTCCATGAACCCGCTCTGACAGATATCCAGAACTCTTCCATCAATGATCACACTAGTGTCCAGGAGCTTTGTGCCGCCTTCTCCCTCCGCTTTCGGAACCGTGAAAAAGGGAATGGGGCCCTACAAACTGGCCCACATTGGGGATCAGCGTAGAAAAGGGAATGGACAGGAGTGGAATATCCAGGAGAGTGGCAATCAAAAGACCGATTATGAATCCGACGGCACCGGAAATAAATTGATGTCTCGGGGTTTTCCGGACACTTCCAATGAGCCAGTTCGCAACCATGAAAAAAAGCTTGGAGAAACGGGGCGCTATCCAGGCGCCGATTAACCCTCCTATGAGAGCCATGGAAACAATACTGCTGAGCCTGGCCCCAGGATTCAGGATCTTGAGAAACTCATCCGTCTCTTTTGCTGTGGCGTATCCGGCAAGTATCCCGAGAGATATGAAAATCACGTAAAAGAGTATCTCAAAGACAAAAACAACCATACAGAATCACCTCCTTTCTTATGATGTTGCAAGAATTCGCGCCTCCAGCCCCAGGGCATCGAGCGCTTCCGCAAGGGTGTCCACACCCAGAACGTGCAACCCTTCAAAGGGCTCTTTGGGCACATTCGCGCTCGGAACCAGAGCCCGGCGATATCCCAGTCGAGCCGCCTCCTGGAGTCTCCGCTCCGCGTCCCGAATCGGGCGAATCTCCCCCGCCAATCCCACCTCTCCCGCCAGAAGGGTAAAAGGGGGGATGGCCTGGTCTCTAAAGCTCGATGCCACGGCAACAGAGATTCCGAGGTCCGCGCAGGGCTCCATGACCTGAATCGCTCCGGCTACCTTTACCACGACATCGTATCCACCCAGGGGGACTCCTAATCTCTTCGCAAGGACCGCCAGAAGTATGTGGGACAGGATGGGAAGCGAGGAAGAACTCTGAAGGGTTCTCGATCCCCATCATACCCGTTGCGACAAGCTCGAACAAGCCCACCTCGTGGGTGGAGCCGAAACGGTTCTTGAAGGACCGGAGAAGGCGGTGAGTCTGATGCTGCTCCCCTTCCAGATAGAGAACTGAATCCACGATGTGCTCCAGCACTCTGGGTCCCGCAAGAGTCCCATCCTTGGTCACATGGCCTACGAGGACCGTGGCGACCCCCTGCAGCTTGGCCAGGCGCTGGAAGGCCGCGGCACATTCCCTTACCTGTCCCACGCTTCCCGGCGCCGAGGGCACATCGCTCCTGTAGACGGTTTGTACCGAATCAATGACTGCCAGGACCGGGCGAACTTCCTCCACATATTTTTGAATCCTTTCAGCCTGAATCTCCGCCACCAAAAAAAGGTTCGTGGAAGAGATCCCGAGGCGATCGGCCCTCAGCTTGGTTTGAGCGGTGGATTCCTCTCCGGACACATACAGGACCGGTCCGAATTCCCTGGCGATCCTGTCGCAGGCTTGAAGAAGTAAAGTGGACTTACCCACACCCGGCGCCCCGCCAAGGAGGACCACGGAACCGCGGACAATGCCCCCGCCCAGAACCCGATCCAGCTCTGGAAGGGAAGCGAATCTCTCTTCACCCGATGACGGGATCTTCCCTATGGGAACCGGTCCCTGTGTGGAAAAATCGGGCAGCCAGGCCCTGCCCGCATTTGAGTCGCTGGAGGCAAAGACCTGTTCCTCAACAAAGCTGTTCCAACTCTCACATTCAGGACATTTCCCCTGCCATTTCGGACTTTCCGCACCGCAGTTCTGGCATACATAATGAGTGCGCGTCTTGGCCACCGGAACCTCCTTCAGGCAAAAGCGCCAAATGTAAGCGAATAGGTGACGCGAAGGCTGGGCGCCCTAAGACGCGCATCAGACTGGGCCCCCTGTCTGTCCCATCCTAAGAATCTACAGAAAAATCCTCCAGCAAAGCTCTGAAGGTCATATTGTTGAAGGTGGACTCCTCCTTTACCATGCCGATGCCGGGAGCGAACCACCGGGTGCACAGAATTTGCTCATAGGGCGTCCACTGCTCCATGGAGATTCGGAGCGAAACAAAGGCGCCACCCGGAACCTCCACCCGATCTTCCCCTTCCACTCTCAGAGAAACATCCACAAGAGAATAGCCGCATTTCCCTGACCAGGACCAGGAGCGATTCTGCTCCAGGGGTGCCATCAGGACCGGATAGGGTGGCTCATAGGAGAAGTTGGTTTCTCCGAAATCCCTCTTGTAAAGCCAGATGCCTACCGGGTCCAGGAAATAGAATTCCTTCTGAACACTTTCCCCGTCAAAAGAAGCCTCCATTACGAAACAGTCATCGCCGCCCACGTTCTGCATATCCACGATCTGAAGGCTGATGCTGCCGTCGTCCGTGGCGTATGCCCACCAATTTTGAACCCTGAGCGGAAAATACTCCTCAAGCTCCACAGTTTCAATCCTCAAATCTTCACGGCTTCCCAAAATCGTCTCTTCTCCTGTTTGGGACAAAACCCTCTAAGCCTTCCGCGCCCGTTCTTACTGAAACCAAAGCCATCAACCTGCAATTGCCGGCCGATGGCTCAAAGCTGACCGCTGAAAGCTGATCCCTAGTTCTCCGAAATGACCGCAGCGGGCTCCTTTTTCTTGAAGATGATCTTCTCCTCTTCTGCGTCCACAATGACCGTGTCATCCTTCTGGAATGTTCCCCTGATGAACTCTTCCGCAAGAGCGTCTTCCACAAGGCGCTGGATGGCCCGCCTCAGAGGCCTTGCGCCGTAGACCACGTCGAAGCCCGCTTTGGCGAGAACCTCTTTGGCCGCCGGGGTCACTTCGAACTTCCGCTCCTGGCACTCAACCTCTTCACCCACCTTGACGAGCATGAGATCCACGATTTGTTTGATCTGCTCCCGGTCGAGCTGATGGAAAACGACGCTTTCATCCAGGCGGTTCAAGAACTCCGGCTTGAAGATCTTCTTTACTTCATCCAGAATCTTGTTCTTCATCCGCTCATATTTGGCTTCAGGAGAACCTTCATCCTTTGTGGCGCGCAGGCCGATCTCTTTTTCCGGATTAATCCCTGCGACGCCGATATTGGAAGTCATGATGATGACCGCATTCTTGAAATCCACCACCCGCCCCTGGGAATCGGTGAGGCGGCCATCTTCAAGGACCTGAAGAAGGATATTGAAGACATCAGGGTGGGCCTTTTCGATTTCATCCAGGAGTACCACCGAATAAGGTCTCCGACGGACGGCTTCGGTCATCTGTCCCCCTTCTTCATAGCCCACATATCCGGGGGGCGCTCCTACAAGGCGGGACACGGCAAATTTCTCCATATATTCGGACATATCAATCCGCACAAGGGCCTCTTCGCTGTCAAAAAGGAACTCGGCCAGGGCCCGTGCCAGCTCCGTCTTGCCCACACCTGTAGGACCAAGGAATAGGAAGGATCCGATCGGTTTCTTGGGATTCTTGAGACCCGCCCGGGCTCTGCGAATCGCTTTGGTAACGGTCTTGATCGGTTCTTCCTGGCCGATTACCCGCTTGTGGAGGGATTCTTCCATGTTGAGAAGCTTTGCAGAATCCTCCGCAGTCAGCTTGGTGACAGGGATCTTTGTCCAACTGGACACGATAAAAGCTATTTCCTCGGCTGTGACGATGTTGTCGCGATGACCTTCCGCAGACCGCTTCTCACGCCATGCCCGCTCCATCTCTTCCTTCTTTCGGCGGACTTTCTCTTCCTTATCCCGGATCTGCGCCGCTTTCTCGTATTCCTGTCCTTTGATGGCGGCCTCTTTCTCGGTTCTTACCTTTCGAAGCTCGACTTCCACATCCCGAAGCTCCGAAGGAGGAAGAGTCGCCTGGAGTCGAGCCCTGGAGCCCGCCTCGTCAACCAGGTCAATAGCCTTATCAGGGAGGAAGCGATCGCTGATATAGCGGTCAGCCAGGCGAGCAGCGGCGGCAAGGGCGTCATCGGTGATCTTCACCTTGTGATGCGCCTCATAGCGATCTCTGAGCCCTTTCAGAATCTCAATGGTCTCTTCCACAGTGGGCTCACCCACCATGATGGGCTGGAACCGCCTCTCCAGGGCGGCATCTTTTTCGATGTGCTTCCGGTATTCATCCAATGTTGTGGCGCCGATGCACTGAAGCTCCCCTCTGGCCAGGGCAGGCTTCAGGATGTTGGATGCATCTATGGCGCCTTCCGCGGCGCCGGCACCCACAATGGTGTGAAGCTCGTCCACAAAGAGAACGATCTCTCCGCTCGCGGCGCGGATCTCTTCCATGACTCTTTTCATTCTTTCCTCAAATTCGCCGCGATATTTTGTGCCTGCGACGAGTCCCGCCAGGTCAAGTGTTGTCACCCTCTTATCCTTGAGGAGATCGGGAATCTCGCCCC
>JACPDT010000179.1:0-1122 GCA_016183865.1 Armatimonadota bacterium
GGAGAACTCCATCGACGACAAGATCAATTTTCCTATCATAGAGGGGAAGAAGCCGCCCAGGTCCGTGAGGGTCCCGCCAGGGAGGATCCCCCCATTTTTCCCAGAAATTGCAAGACAGGAGCCAAAATGGAGAAATCAGTCTTCCTATCTTCAAAAATCTGAGTCTGTCCACAATTCATCCCTCAGGACCCACGTGAAACCGGAATCTAGAACGGACTATGGGGATGCATTCCTTAAGACAGGTCCCAGAGCCGCTCTGGGGATCCTGGACGTCACGGCTGCCATGAACCTCTCGCGCCCTGTTATTGAGTCCTCAGGCATCCACGCGCCTTTGCCTCAAGGTCTTTTGGGCGCCGCTCACATCTGGTCGGGCGCCATCCACGGAGGGGTAGCCCTGGGAAAGATGCTCATATCCGACGAACCCGTCGGCGCTCTGGCGGCACTTGGATCAGGAGCGGGCGATTTTATCACAGCAGCCGGGCTCTGGACAGGTTCCCCATTTCTCACATTACTCGGAACCGGAACCAGCGTAGCCGGCTCAATCGGTTGGATTCTTGCGGATAATCTGAACAAGCATGAATGAGCTGCTTTTCAAAATTTCATTCGCATCTCGTTTTCCAGGCCCTGTGAAAGCAGAAGTCGAATATACGCATTATATGTCAGGCCTTTCCTTCTCGCCAATGCTTTGATTTTCCGCAACATATTCGGATCAATCTTTATGCTCAGAGGCTTCAACGTAGGCCGCTCAAAAGCATCATCACACGGCTCCATGTCTTCCCAGTAATCTGCAGAAGAACGGGCATCCCAAAACTTCGCTGTTTCCTGGATATTCTTGAATTCGGGAATCTTGGCCATCTCTATCTCCCTCGCTTCTCTTTCCATCCCCTATACAACTTACGTTCCCTGTCATCCATTTCCCTCGACGCAATCGCCCAAGGGATTCCCGACTCTCTGAGAAAATACACCGTAAACAGGTACTTTCCCGAAAGAGCTTGACCATACAAATAATACAAATCTGCGTATTCCACTGATTCCGGACAGTGATTCCATTTCATTCCGGACGCGGATTCCATTCGATTCCGGACAGAGATTCCGGTGATTGCGGACACCCGTCGGAGCGAA
>JACPDT010000179.1:1141-9976 GCA_016183865.1 Armatimonadota bacterium
CCGGTGATTGCGGACACCCGTCGGAGCGAAGCGACGCTGGACGAATTTTTTCCTTTATTCTGCCTTTGAATCTTCTTGGGTTTCTTTTTTCTCTTTTCTCATAGACTCTCCTTTCAATTGGATTTGGGTGGATGACTGAAGCAAGCGATCGAGCATGGCATCCGCTACAGTGGGATCTTCTGGATTCTTCGAGTGACGCAGGCTTCCGAGCCGAACGGCAACTGCATTCCTTGCTTTCGCAGCACGCTACATCTACATGCTATTACAACAATAAGACCCCTCCTAAACTTCTTATTTTTTCATGGAACTTTCTGTCGGCAGTGACAAATCTGCATTTCAGTCTCTGCGCAAGCTCAATGTAAGATGCATCGTATAAGGTTATCTTGTGGCGCCTGGAAAGCACGATTGCGTGCAGAAATTCTTCAAGCCCGAAGTTGAACAGTTCGAAGTCAAAATGCCACAGGAGGGAAAAAGCTTCAGTTGCGTCTTTTTGGCTCAGTCTGGTTTTGGTTGCGAGGACATTGGCAATTTCAAAAAATAACAAGTCGGGCACCGCTATTATTTCTTTGCCTGAGACGTGGCTTTCTCTGTAAAGCTTTGCTTTCTCCTCTCCGTCTTCGTCTCGGAAAATCCATTTGAGAATCACAGAGGCATCAAGGACTATCATCCGCGCTCTCTGATTTCCCTTACGACCTTTGCTACATCAATTTTTGCCTCTCTAATGTGCCTCTTTTTCCATCTGTCCATCCTTGCCGCGAACTCTTCCAGCTTTTTCTCCCTGTTTTTCTTCAGCACCTTTCCCTCATATTCCTCGATGGATATCAGCACCGCAAGGGGCTTATTCGCCCTTGAAATGATCACCGCCTCACCTTTCTTTGATACCTCATCCAGGGTAGAGCCGAGTTTTTTCCTTAAATCAAGTGCCGTCAAAGTCTTCATGTCAGCCTCCCTCATACTATAGTATAGACCATAATAGTCACTATGTCAATTCCGGCCTCTCTTCTATTGCGCAGCTCGACGATGATAAACTTCGTGCTTTCTCTCCTGCGAGAACCCTCCCTGTCCCCCGCAAGGAGCAAATCCCCCTGAAATTCTGAGAAGGACCCCCTGATTTCCCGGAGAACTCCATCGACGACAAGATCAATTTTCCTATCATAGAGGGGAAGAAGCCGCCCAGGTCCGTGAGGGTCCCGCCAGGGAGGATCCCCCCATTTTTTCCAGAAATTGCAAAACAAGAGTCAAAATGGAGAAATCAGTCTTCCTATCTTCAACGGGTGGGCAGGAGACATACTCTGCCCAGACTTTCAAACAATGAGCCGCAAACTCACACGCGAAGAGAGTCTCCGTCTTGTTGACGGGGTGCTTGCGTCATTGCCCGAACCCGGACAGCCTGAGGCGTGTGAAACGTGCCGGGCGCTGCCGGCCCAGGCGGAGTACTACGAACGAGGCAGTGGAATCGAGCTGGAGCGTCGAGGTGAAATGCCTGAGGGAAAGGCCTCCCTCGCCGAGCTATTGACGTTCGACGAATGGACCGTCTTGTTCTGCCAAACCTGCAGCACCCTCTACCTGTACAGCCGTGAATACGACTCCTATTCCGGCCACGGTTGGGAACTTAGCGAGTGGCTTGAACGCCGGAACTCGGCTCAGATCCGCAGCTACATCGCAGACCTCCTGGACACCCGACCGCAGATGGTAATCGTCGCGTGCCAAAAGCGACGAGACCGACGATGAGCCAGGTCCCCTGAATCATATCTGTTGCGGAGCAGCCAGGGCTCTGCCGGAGATTCGCCGCTGACTGCAGTCGCATGCGTCCCTGTGTTTCTCTTCTTTGCATCCACAGCACGACTTCTTCTCATGTCACTATTCTATACTCACCGTCGCTCGAAGTCAAGGCTGCAAATTCGAGCTGAAACTGGACATGTCGTTCACTCTTACCATCTGGTGGAAGGCTATTGGGAGGATTTCCACATTTGTCTTGCCTTCACGGATTCTCGAAGGAATTCGTGAGGCAGTTCATTCAGTGGCAGAAATCCCGCCGAAAAACACCGGGCGAAGGGAATGTTTTCCTATCCCTTCTTGCCCGCAGGCTCCCCAAAGAACCTGTACAGCACAGGCAAAACCAGAAGCGTCATTACCGTTGATGAAAAGATCCCCCCGATCACAACCGTTGCCAGTGGACGTTGGACTTCGGCGCCGACCCCGGTGTTGAGGGCCATAGGGAGAAAACCGAGGCTTGCCACAAGGGCTGTGAGGAGGACAGGACGGAGTCTTGCGAGACATCCTGTCTGAATGGCTTCGGGCAAAGGCGTGCCTGTCATGGCAAGCTGGCGGATATAGGAAATCAGGACAAGGCCGTTGAGAACGGCTACTCCGAAAAGGGCGATAAAGCCCACTCCAGCGGAAATGGTGAAAGGCAGACGGCTCACGTGGAGCGCCATGATCCCTCCCACACAGGCAAAGGGAGCGCCTGTAAAGACCAGGAGGGCATCTCTTACCGAATGAAAGGAAAGGTAAAGGAGCGCAAGAATCAGGAAAAGAGCCAGCGGAACCACAAGGAAAAGCCTTTCCCTTGCCCGCAGAAGATGCTCGAATTGACCTCCCCAGCGGAAGTAATAACCTGCCGGAAGTCTCACGGAGCTCGTGATGCGCTCCTGGGCTCTTTTGACAAAACCGGCGAGGTCCTTGTCCTGGACATTGCACTGGACCACGATCCGGCGCTTGCCCCATTCACGCTGAATCGTGGAAGGCCCCTCCTTCTCCCGAATCTGCGCAACTTTCGAAATGGGGATCCGCTCCCCGGAAGGTCCGGGGATCAGAATCTGTGAAAGGGCCAGGGGATCGGTGCGATACCGGTCCTCCAGGTTTACGGTCAGGTCATAGCGTCTCTGGCCTTCCCGAAGCTCCCCCACCTTTTTCCCTGAAACGGCTTCCATAAGATCGAGCACAGTGTTTGCCCGTATCCCAAGGCGGCCCAATTCGCCGTGGTCGAGGACCAGCTCCATGATGGGCTGACCTGTGATCTGCTCTGCCGCCACGTCTCCCTCATCCGTTGCGCCGACTTCCGAGCTTCCGAAGAGGGACCTGAGGATCCGGTCCACCTCCCCGGCCTTCTCTTTGAGCACCTCCAGGTCATCCCCGAAGATCTGGACTCCCAGATCCCCTCGGATGCCTGCGGTCATCTCACTTACCCGCATCTCGATGGGCTGGGTGAAAATGGTCCTCATGCCTGGAAGGCCCGAGAGGGCTTCTTTCATGACATCTTCCAGGGCTTCCTGGGTTCTTGCCTTCTTCCACCGCTCTCTCGGGGTGAGGGTGATGAAGACATCGGACAGCTCAAGCCCCATGGGGTCGGTCACGACGGAAGGAGAACCCGACCGGGTCCAGATGTGCTCGATCTCATCGGGAAACTTCCGGAGAAGGAGCTTCTCGATCTGTGTCCCGTACCGGGCGGATTCTTCCAGGGAGACCCCTGAGAGGCGAATCGTGTTGATCACGAGGCTCTCTTCAGAGAGTCTCGGAATGAATTGAGAGCCTATGTTGAGAAACAGAATCCCTGCTCCGAGCAGAAGGGCCGCTGCCCCGGCCAGGATCGGTCCGGGCATCTTGAGAGTGAGGCTGAGGATCGGTCTGTAAAGCCATTTGGCCCCACGGACGGCAAGGGCTTCCCTGTCAGGCTTTCTGGATTTCTTCCCGGAAAGAAAAAAGCTTGCCAGAACCGGCATCAGTGTGAGTGAAAAGATCAGAGACCCCAGGAGAGCAAAAATCACGGTAAGGGCCATGGGGCGAAAGAGCTTCCCTTCGATCCCCTCAAGGGTGAGGATGGGAAGGTATACAATCATGATGATAAGCTCCCCGAACATTGTGGGCTTTCGCACTTCCAGGGCGGCATCACATACAAGATCGGTTCCCGCGGGTTCCCCCTCTTTGGCAAGTCCCAGCCGTCTAACCACATTTTCGATGAGTATAACGGATGAATCCACCACTAGCCCGAAATCTATGGCCCCGAGGCTCATGAGGCTCCCCGCAACACCTGCCTTCAGCATGAGATTAAAGGCAAAAAGCATGGACAGCGGTATGGCAAGCGCAGTCAGGAAGGCTGCCCGAAAATTTCCCAGGAAGAGAAAAAGGACAGCCACAACAAGGATGGCCCCTTCGAAAAGGTTCTCTCTCACGGTTCGCAGCACGTGGGAGACCAGATCGGTTCTCTTGTAGACAGGCTGGATCTCTACTCCGGAGGGCAGGCTTTTTTTGGCCTCCTTGAGTCTGGAAGAGAGTCGCTCAGTGACTTCCTTGGAATTCTCCCCTGTGAGCATGAAGCCCAGACCGAGGACGGCCTCTCCTTTCCCATCCGCCGTAACGGCGCCCCTGCGTATCTCATGACCTTCTTCCACGGAAGCCACATCCCTTATGCGGATGGGAACCCCGTCCTGCGCCCCGATGACGATGGTCTCAAGATCGCTCCGCCCGGATATGAGACCAACTCCCTGCACGAGCTGAAACTCTCCTCCTGATGAAAGGCCGCCCCCGCCCACATTGGCATTGTTCTTGCGCAGGGATTCCAGGAGGTCCTCGAAAGTAAGATCATATTTCAAGAGCCGCTCCGGATCGGCCCGGACCTGGATCTGTTTTTTGCTCCCTCCCCATGTGTTGACCTCAGCCACACCGGAAACGGCGGCAAGCTGCGGCTTTACCACCCATTCCTGGAGAGCGGTCAGCTCATTAAGAGAGACTCCTTTTCCTGTGAGAAGATAATGAAAGACTTCCCCAAGACCTGTGGAAGGGGGACCCAGCTCGGGCCTTCCCACCCCTTCGGGGAGCTCCACCCCGGAGAGCCGCTCCGAAACCATCTGTCTGGCCCTGTACAGGTCTGTCCCATCCTGGAAAATGGCCGTCACCTGGGAAAACCCGAATTTCGAGACAGAGCGGACATTCTCAAGACCGGGCATCCCGGTCACGGCCTGCTCCAGGGGAAAAGTCACCTGGGACTCCACCTCCTGAGGAGAAAGGGCGGGAACCACGGTGTTCACCTGTACCTGAACAGGGGTGGTGTCGGGAAAGGCATCCAGGGGAAGATGAGTCACGGAGACAACACCTATCCCTGCCAGCAGGAGAGTAAGGACAATGACCAGAAAGCGATTTTCTAGAGACCACCGAATGATCCAGGCCATGCTCTCCTACCTTTCCTCCACATCACAGCAGCCGGCCCCAATGCTTCCCTTGAGGATCTCCGTCTTGAGGAGGAAGCTCCCCTGGGTTGCGATCCTGGCGCCTGGCCTGATTCCACGCTCTACAATGAGGTAGTTCCCTGCTTCCCCCCTTAGAGTCACCTTCCGGGGCACATATAAGTCCTCTCTGAGCTGCTCAAAAACGACATTACAGCAGCCTTCCCATTGAACAGACTCCCTGGGAACCAGGACCACCGGCCCCTCTTCCCGAATTCGAATGATCCCTTTTCCATACATGCCGTCCCTGAGGAGTCCGTCTCTGTTCTCCATCTCCGCCCGAACCTTGAGAGTGCGGGTCCGACGATCCGCTTGGGGACTGATCCTCGTGACCACCCCAAAAAAAGTCCTCCCCGGCATCCCATCCACCTGGAAGCTCACTCTCTGGCCCTCTGCGACTCTGGGAAGATCCGATTCCCGCACATCCAGGTTCACCCACATGGTGGAGAGTTCTGCGAGGGACAGGAGGGGACGTCCGATTTCCACAGTCTCTCCCTGGGATGCGAGCCTTTCCACCACTATGCCTCCTGATGTGGAGACAACAGGGACCCTTGCGGAGAAGCTGTTCTTTCCCTCAAGAGCTTTCACTTGAGCGGCTGAGAGGCCGAGGAGGAGAAGCTGCTGCCTGACTGAATCGAGGTGAATCCTTGCTTCCTTCTCTCTGGAGAGGGCCTCCTGCAAAGCCCTGCCGGAGGTAATCTCCTCCTTGAAAAGGGCCTTCTGTCGTTCCCCCTCCCGGGACAGGTATCGCAGCCTCTCCCGGGCTTCCAGGTATTCCCCCCTGTATCTCGCCACATCCGGGCAATCCACGATTGCCACTGTTTCCCCTGCCGACACATAGTCGCCGGGGTGTTTGCGGATCTCCCGAAGAATCCCGCCAACCCTGGAAGAGACCTTTGTCATCCGATTCAGGTCAAAAGAAACCTGCCCATTGCATGAAACGGTTTCCGTGACATCTTTCCTCTCAACGGGAACCGCGACGATCCCTGCTTCTTCGGCTGTATCGAGTGAAGCGAACCGGATTCTGAGCCGCTCTTTCGCGCAACCGGGGTTCGGACGCCGCAACGAACGGGGAATCTCTTCCAGAACGATGGAGGAGGAAACTTGCTTTAGCGCCTTTTCCGGCTTTTTCCATTTTTTTGCAAGGTCCGGGTTGCACAAAAAACACTGAGACTCCGGGACTCCATGCTCTTTGCACCAATCCCCAGATTTCTGAAAAGCAGGGATCAGGAGGGGGTTGCATTTTGTGCAAAGGGCTTCCGGAACTCCGTGCTCTTCGCAAATCCCGCCCTTCTCTACAAGGGATGGATTGCAGAAGGGACACGTGGCGGGAGGAAGACCGTGCTCCTTGCAAAGGGCGACCTGGCTCACCCGGGCACCCGGCTTCAGGATCGGCCATTTCGCGAGGACAAGGAATCCCAGGGCAATGACGACAAAAACCAGAATACTTGCAATCACCTGTTTCACTTCAAGTGCTCCTCCCCGAACAATTCGCGGTCCAGCCCACATGCGACCGATAAGGCAAGAGTAGTTTCCAGCACGGATCTGGAAAGCTCCAGAAGCTCTTTCCGCGCTTCCTTGAAAACCCTTTGGGCCTCCAGGACTTCGAGATATGATGCGGCGCCCGCCCGGTACCCCTTGCCGGCCATGTCAAGAAGTCTTTGGGTGGAAAGGGTCGTCCCTTCCCGAAAAAGTCTCAGACGCTCCCTGGCCCCTGTGGCTGCGATATATGCCTCATTCACATCCCTGATAATCTCCTTTATCAAAAGATCGTGGGCATCCCGGGCGCCTTTCAGAAGGGCTTCGGCTTCCCGCAGCTCATTCGCGTTTTTTCCCCAATCCTGAAGAGGCATCGTTATCCCGACAGATGCGCCCATTTCCACATCTCCGAAGAGCCTCGATCTGTTGACAGATGCATATAAATTGGGGGAAAGCCCCTTTCTCAGCAGCATGATGCCGATTTCTCTGCCTCGAATCCGGGCCTGAGAGATCTGAATCTCCGGACGGAGCTCAAGGGCCTGCTTCTCAAGGGACAGGAGATCGGGAAGAGGCTTTACGACAACAGGGGACTGGTCCTCAATGCCCTTATCGGGAGGTCTCCCGAGAAGCAGCTCCAAATGACGCCTGGCTTCCTTCAGGACCTGCTCACTTCCGGCCGTTTCCCTTCGGGCTTTGGAAACCTCCAGCTCGGTTCGCACAACATGCGAGCCCGGGACATCGCCCAGCTCCTTCTGTTTTCGAACCTTCTCAAGAAAAATCGAGAGGATCTCCAGAATCTCCCGATCAAGAAGCACGGCGTCCTGGGCGAAGAGCACGCGAATATAGGCTGCCTTGATTTCCCGCACCCTTTCCAGAAGAGCCTGAACCAGCTCTTCCCGGGCCGCGTTCCACTCCGAACGGGCCAGCTCCCTTCGAAACCCCGGCTGGCCGGCAAGCTCCCACTCCTGTCGGATCATGTTGCTCTCTTCCGAAACATCCCCTGCGCCAACGGAAACAACAAGCTCCGTCGGCGGTGGAAGCCCTGCAGCCTTGATCCTGAAGGCCAGAGCATCCAAACGGGCTCTTGCTTCCGCAACCGCAGTGCTTCTGGAAGCCCCTTCTCTCAAGGCATCGGCGACAGTGATGGGCTGCTCAGCGCCAAAACAGCGCGAAATCAAAGCGATCCAGAGGAACGCCCAGGCTGCGAAAAGGAATCTCAAGTACTGATCTCCTCTCTTGAGAAGGAATGATGAAAAAGAATCGCCAGAGTTCTATGGCAAGCGAAAAAAGAAAGATGCGCGCAAATTCCTCCCCCTTGATGGGGAAGGCTAGGCGGGGGTGGATGGAGGTGCGCGAACCGCCAAATTACAAGCATAATCCAAAGAAGGAGGACTCTCGTCCCCGGGAGGTTTCAAAACACGGCTCAGGGACGGGCCGGCCTGCATTTGTCGAACCCAATCATAGGAAACCAGAGCCGGCAGGTGGAGGTCGTCCAGGGTTGGATCAGAAGGCCCTGCCGGACGAAGGCAGGTGAGCTCATTCAGGCAGCAGCCCCCTTCTTCCGCGCAACAGGGATCGGTCTTGTCCAGGACCGCCTTGTCCGTAAGGCACCAGATGATGGCGAGAAAAAGAGCCGCCGATATAAACAAGCTCCATTTCCTGATCTTTCGAGGTTCGAAAGCGACGATCATACGTAGTCCCTATTCTCCGCTCTTGTGATTATTTTTCCGGAATCCATGGGGACTTCCAGGCTACGCTCGAAAGTCCCCCGGGAGTTTCTCGGCATGGAACTCTTTGATAAGAAATTTGAATCTTTCTTTTTTCCCCTGGCTGTCCATATTTTTATTATATAATTGTCCCGCCAATAAGTCAACTATATGGCTATTATTGTCTCTCTCTAAGGACATGTATCAGCTCCCGATCGCCCACAATTCGGGCGGTTGGAACCTCCCTGACACGGAAAATGAGGGAAATCAACGCGACATCACCCCAGCGAGCCCGATTCTCCGCTGCACGTCCTTCTTCGATGTCTACTCAGCACCCCAAAACAAGAAACACTCCTCAAAACCTCGAAAATTGCGTAGGAGTTCCCACTCTTGACATCCGTACAATTCAGGAATTGCTCGGGTATAAT
>JACPDT010000180.1 GCA_016183865.1 Armatimonadota bacterium
GAAGCCCTGGCTCTTCTCCTGGGTTATTTTTCCAGCCAAAGATCGGCTGCTCGGAAGATTTTCGAAGAAATCAGGCTGACCGAACCGGAGTCAAGGGAAAAGACCAGTCACCTCGCCTACCTTCTTCACAACCTTTACTGTTCTCTTGAAGACCTTTTTCAGGAGGTGGCCAAGACATTCGAAAATCGCGTAGAAGATCCGTCCAGGTATCATCGGGAGCTTCTGAAAAGAATGTGTATGGAGATTCCAGGGATCAGGCCCCGCCTCTTGTCGGAAGCCGGTTTTCGCGTTCTTGATGAATTAAGGGGTTTTAGACATATTTTTAGACATGCCTATGACTACGAGCTTTCTCCTGCCAAAACGGCCGACCTCAAGAATAGGACGGTCGGCGGCTGGGATGCCGTTCAGGCCGATTTGATGATCTTCGCAAATTTTTTGGAAAGGGGGATCAGGGATAACAATCTTCTTCCCTGATCGGAAACGCAGCCCCCATGTCTTTGAATGTTTCTTCAATCTATAACAAGGTGACTTCACTGATCCTTGACTCCTTGAGAGGCATCGTGGGAGATTCTTATGTCCTGACTTCTGTCGAGGACCTGGATCGCTACGGCAGAGACGAAACGGAGGATCTGTGCTTCCCTCCCGAGGTTGTGGTCAAGCCCCAGAATGCCAGGGAAATCTCCGAGATCCTGAAACTCTGCAATGAGTACCTGATCCCTGTAACGCCCCGGGGAGGGGGCACAGGGCTTTCGGGAGGTGCCCTTCCAGTCCACGGGGGAGTGCTCCTTTCCCTGGAGCGATTGAATCGAATCATCGAAATTGATGCGGAAAACTTGATGGCTGTGGTGGAACCCGGGGTCGTAACCCAGACTTTTCACGAAGAAGTGGAAAAAAGGGGTTTCTTTTATCCTCCCGATCCCGCCAGCCGGGGCAGTTGTCTCCTGGGCGGCAATGTGGCTGAGTGCGCGGGCGGTCCGAGGGCCGTCAAGTACGGGATAACCAAGGACTATGTTTACGGATTGGAGGCGGTCTTGCCCACCGGTGAAATCGTTCAACTGGGCGGAAAGCTTCTGAAGAACGTGAGCGGCTACAATGTGGTGCAGCTCCTGATCGGCTCCGAAGGGACTCTTGCCGTGGTAACAAGGATCACGGTGAAACTCCTCCCAGCGTGCGGCCATTCAGGCTGCGGAACGCAGGTTGGATAAGAAATTTCCCCTGAGCGAGCATGAGGCCCTTTTGCTCCTGGAGATTGATGGGAATGACCAGGAGGCTCTGGATCGGGAGTCCGAGCAAGTCGGCGAGGTCTGTGTGGAAGGCGGCGCTCTTGATGTTCTTCTGGCTGATTCGTCCGAAAAACAGAAGGTTTTGTGGGACATGCGCCGTTCCATCGGCGAAGCGGTTAAGGCGATCTCCATATACAAGGAAGAAGACACGGTAGTCCCCAGAGCCCGTCTCCCTGAGCTTGTGAAGGCCGTGCAACAGATTTCCGAAAAACACGGAATTACGGCCATTTCATACGGGCATGCGGGAGATGGGAACCTTCATGTCAATATTCTCAAAGGAGACATGGATGATGAGGCATGGAACAGGAGGCTTCCTCTCGCGGTTTCAGAGCTTTTCCATGCCGTTGTTGCGCTTGGTGGGGCGATTTCGGGAGAGCATGGAATCGGATGGACCCAGAAGGAATACCTTCCCATCGCCTTAAGGCCGTCTGAGCTAGACCTGATGAAACGGATCAAAGCTGCCTTCGACCCCAATGGAATCCTGAATCCCGGCAAAATGTTCTGATGGGTAACGCGGCTTCAATCTGCATGTTTCTGTCCAGCATGGCAAGCATGGCCAGTTATACCTTCATCCCCAATCTGGCTTCCCAGGTGGGTGGCAATGCTACACAGGTGGGCTGGATCGTCTCCTCCAATGCACTGGCTCTTGTTGTTTCCAATTTCGTTTTCGGCCAGGCTTCCGATCGCTGGGGCAGACGCATCTTCCTGATAGTAGGACTTTTCCTGGCCTCCGTGACGAGTCTTGCCCAGGTTCTCGGGGTCACTGTGGGCTCACTTCTTGTCACTCGCGTCCTTTTCGGGATCTGCACGGGGATCTATCAGGTTCCCCTGATAAGCTATCAGGCCGATTCGGGGGGGAGGCTCGGACTCTTTTCCGCTTATGGGTCGTTGGGATGGGCCATTGCCGGAATTCTGGCCGGAGCTGCCGCCCAGATGGGAGAGCGATGGACCGGTCTGAATCCCTTGATGCCCTATTGGTGCACTTTCCTGGCTTCCTCTGTTTGTTTCTTCCTTGCTTTTCTGGTTTCCTTGATGCTCCCTGAGCTCCCGACCCGGACGGCCTCGGGCCCCCTGTTTCCCCGTGAGGTACTTTGGCGGAATCGTCGGGTATATGTTCCCGTCTTCATGAGGCACCTGGGAGCACAGGCCATATGGGCGATTTTTCCCCTGTATCTTGAATCTCTGGGTGCGAGCAAGCTCTGGATCGGGATTCTTCATTTTGTGAATTCAGGGTCTCAATTCATCGTGATGCAGCTTCTGGACAGGTTCAGGCAGGCCAGGACCCAGATGCAGTGGGGGATACTCCTTTCGGCAGTGACATTTTTTGCCTATGGGGTGGTTCACAACTATCTGGCCGTCATCCCTGTTCAAGTGCTTCTCGGGCTCTCCTTTTCCCTCATGCAGGTGGGGAGTCTTGTCATCCTTTCCAGTGACAACACGGAAAAAGGAGCAGCCATCGGAGTTCACAACTCGGCCATGAATCTGGCGAATGTTCTCGGATCGCTGTGGGGGGGCGGGGTCACCCATTACGGCGGGTATGGGGTCTTGATGAAGTCTTCGGCTCTCTTGGCCGTGATGGGATTTTCCCTGTCCTTCCCGGGAGCCGGAATTCATCGCCACAGAGACACAGAGGACACAGAGAATCTTGAAATTGCGGGCACGAGTTACGCAGGAAAACTGAAGTTACAAGAGAACAGCCGGGCGGAGTAAGGAGTAAGCGGAGTAAGAAGAATATGAAATACGTAAACTTCGGCAAAACAGGACTTGTGGTTCCCCGCCTGTGCCTCGGCACCGGAAGCGCCAGGCTGACCTCAACGGGCCATCCTCTGGCCGGCGCCCCCATACAGAGTCGAATTCCTGTTTCTCAGTTTGCGGAAGTTTTGCGAAGGGCCTGGCGATCCGGAATGACCTTCTGGGATACGTCCGACGACTACGGAACCCATCGCCATATCAGGGAAGCCTTGAAAGAAGTGGACCGCTCCTCCGTGGTTCTGGCGACGAAAACCCACGCATTGGCCAGTCCTTCTGTTCGGAATAGCCTTCTCCAGTCTCTGGATGAGCTTGGAACCGGGTATGTGGATATTCTTCTTTTTCACGAGGCGGACACACTGGCAGGCCTCGACGAACTCGGGAAATTCTTTCTGAAAGAGGCTTACAGGATGAAAGATGAGGGTCTGATCCGGGCGGTGGGGCTTTCCACCCATTCCATCGAGGTCTTGAGAAAAGCCGCGACCAACCTGGACATCGAGGTAATTTTGACGAACCTCAATGTGGCAGGCGATCACATGGATGCAACCGTCTCCGAGTATCTGGAAGCCATTCAACAGGCATGGTCGTGGGGGAAAGGAATTTATACCATGAAGACCCTGGGCGAAGGGAGATTGCGAGATCGTCTGGACGAATGCCTTCAATTCTCCCTCGCTCAGTCCTGCGTCCACTCCGTCTGCGTTGGGATCACATCCATCGCCGAGCTCTCCCAGATCCTGGAGATCAGCTCTTCCATGTGGACTCTTCCTTGATTTCTCCTCCCCCTGGGAGGAGCTAGAGGAGGGTGTGGGAGCTAGGGGAGGGCCTTGGGAGGGGCTTTGGGTGGGATAAGCCAACTCCTCGACTGCTCCTGAATCGTCGGCATAGTGCCGTACTGGTCCAGGGCAATTTCCATTTCAGAGAAATCGGGGACGGTCTGAATCAATGTGGAACCATCAGACAATGTTGTGGTGACATAGTAAAGACCTGCACCTGCTGGAGTTCCCGGCTTGGATAAAGGCAACATAGGGCTCTCCTCCTTCATTTTTTCTCATTCCTTACTATATCATCCCGGAAGGTTAAAATAAAGGAAAGGCCGTTGCCTTTATGTTAACTTCCGGAGTGGCAA
>JACPDT010000185.1 GCA_016183865.1 Armatimonadota bacterium
ACCTCGGGCAGCTCTCCGATCAGCCATTCAACATCCCGTCCCACCATGTCAGGGGACATTTCTCCGATGATGTCCCTGACGATCGGTTCGAGACTGACCTGTGCCGCACGCATTTCCGCGCGAGCCATGCGCGAGAAATTCAGAAGCTCGGCAATAAGGGTTTCCATCCCTTTCGCGGCATCCACAATTACTCTCAGGAACCGTCTTCCCTTTTCATCGAGTATCCCTTCCGCGTATTCCGCCAGCATGTTCGCATAGCCACTGATGTGTCTCAGGGGCGCCCGAAGGTCATGGGAAACGGAATAGGAAAAGGCTTCAAGCTCTTTGTTGGCGGCCTCAAGCTCCACGGCCCGATCTTCCAGGATCCGATTCAGCTTGTGGAGCTCCCCATTGACTTCCTTGAATCCCCTGTGAGTCATCTCAAAGGGTGCAAGACTTTCCACAAGGAACTCCGCTGCCGTCTCTGCGAGTTGCGCCCCCTCCCCGGCGGTGGGACCGCGCCCCAGAGCCGAAATCAACACTCTGCTGTGGGCTTCCGCCACATCCAATACGCCCAACCCCTGCTCGACGGCCCGACGGCCCATCTCGTAAGCGCGTTTCAGGGCGGCTTCCTCCCTTGAGGCAAGATAGTCCTGCGCCAGGGAGGCATACTGTTCGGCCCAGTCTCTTGCATCACCACTCATGGCGTGGCGCCTCCGTAGCGGACGACCAGGACGAGGGCGTCATCGGTCTTCTTTCCGAACAGGGCGAGGATGTGATCTGCAATCTCCTGGGGCGGGGCGGTCGGCGCGAGCCCCTCGGAGAAACCGCTCCGTATCCCGTCTGTGGCGAGAATCAGCAAGTCTCCGGGTGCAACAGGAATAGTGGCTGCGCGAAGGGGAGGCAACTGATATCCGACGACCCCGCCTCGAAGAAGCAAGGTCTCTTTCGCCTGACTGCCTGTGGCATCGCCGCGCAGAAAGACGCCTTCCACATTTCCCACACCCATCCAGGTCATAGCAGGATCGAGGACATTGAAGGACGCGAGACTCATTACGGCCCCCCGGGTCTTTCGCAGATTTTCATGACAGCGTTTCGCCAGGGATATTACCGATTCGTGGGCATGAGCCTCCAGCGTCTCCTGAGCGGCGGAAGCTGCGGATGCGGCATCGGCGCCGTGGCCCAGCCCGTCTATTACCGCTGCCAGGACGCCGTCCGAAAAGGACTTCACCACGTGTAAGTCCCCTGATTCCTTCTGCCCCTGAAACTCCGACGAGGCAACCGCCCAGGCAAGGCAAGGCAGAGAGCCGACGGCTTTGCGGCTCATCTCATCCACTTCTTCCCCGTCACTGTTGTCCCCTCGCTGATCTTGGAGACAACTTCGAACTCATCCATCATCCGCCTCACCCCTGGAAGGCCCAGCCCGAGACCCCTTGCCGTCGAGTATCCATCCTGCATGGCTCGAGATACGTCCGAAATGCCGGGTCCATCGTCCCTGGCTATGATCACGATTCCAGGCTTGTCCTCTTTTTGGGCTTGAAAGACAGAGATCTCGCCGCTCTGGGCGTACAGAATGATGTTGCGCGCCAACTCGGAGATAGCCGTGGCGATAAGGGTCTGGTCGGTGTTGGAGAAGCCCAGCTTCGCCGCCAGAGATCGTCCTTCCTGTCTGGCGATGATGATGTCCACATCGGTTTTGATCTGCACCCTGGCTTCATCGCTCACGGTCCCGCCTCCCCTGTGGTCCGCCTGGTCAGAAAGGCAAGACCTTCCTCCAGATCCAGAGCGGTCGCAACACCCTCCAGGGAAAGTCCGAGCTGCACCATGGCAAAAGCCACATCGGGCTGGATGCCTGCGATGACCGTCCTGGCCCCCCGCAACCTGATCGTGTACGCGATCGTGCGGAGCGTGCGAGCTGCAAAGGAGTCTATCACATCCAGGGCAGTCACATCCACAACGACTCCGCGGGAGCGGTGCCTGCCCACCAGCTCTGCGAGATCATCCCTCAGCTCCACCAAATCGTCGTCTGTGAGGGCGGACTGCACTGATGCGATGAGGTGCGGCCCCTGTTTGAGAACCGGCACACGCATCGGCTACACCCTCCCTGCGGGCTGAGCCGCCTCTTCTTCCTTCATAACCTTGTAGCCCAACAGGCGGTCGGCCTCCTGGATGCCGCCCTGCAGGTCCCCCACAGTAGTCAAACGACTCAGATCCACGCCGATGGAGACAAGAGCCTGAGCCACATCGGGGGAAAGGCCGGTGAGGATCATGGTAGCACCCATGAGACGAACAGCTTCCGATGTCTGGAGCAGGTGATTCGCGATCTTGGAATCAACGGCAGGGACGCCGGTGATGTCCACTACAGCCACCCGGGCCCTGTTGTCCCGAATGGCGCGCAACAACTGCTCGGTAAGTTGGCGTGCGCGCTGGGAGTCAATGATGCCGATAATGGGAAGTGTGAGCAGCCCTTCCCTGACCCGAAGGACGGGTGTGGAGAGATCCCGGATGACCTGCTCCGCCCTCTTGCGCTCGGCGATCTCCCCCTGCAGAGCCTCATTGGCCCTGGCAAGCTCGGCGGTCCTTTCCTGGACCCGCAGCTCCAGCTCGCTGTGAGCCTTTTGCAACTCTTCCTCCGCCCTTTTCTGGGCGGTGATGTCCCTGGCCGCCGCGAAGACACCCAGGACACTTCCACCTGCATCTTTGTAAACGGACGCATTGTACAGGACATGAGTCTGTTTGCCCGAGGTGTGGCGGATCGTGAGGGGGTAGTCGGTGACAAAGCTCTGTTTGAAGACCTCGAGATAACCCTCTCGCGCCTTTCCAGGCTCCGTGAAATAGCTCAAGAAATCGCTTCCTATGAGATGGTCCCTGGAAACTCCCGTGACCTTGACGGTGGCTTCATTCACATCGGTGATCTTTCCATCCGTGCTTATGGTGACAAGGGGATCAAGACTGGCCTCTATCAGACTTCGGGCATACTGGGACGCGTGCTCTTTGGAACTAAGGGCGCTGGAAGGAAGTAGTTCGGTCCCATCAGTCATCTTCTTCTTGCTGTCAGCCATCATGCCTCTCCTTTCTCAATGAAGTGAAAACGCAAGTGCGTATATCGCCAATCTGCGAATTTCTCTTTGTATGATACGGGAATTTAGTCTTCTATTCCCCAATTCCTGCAGACAAGCAGTCATATTTCTGGGGATTGCTGAAATGGCTTGATACCGCCGACAAAGTCCTCTTCGGCAGCTCTTGCCTGAATTTTACCACAGAAGCGCGCAGTCGCAGAGACACCGTTTAGCCACGATAGGGTAAGAGCCCTCCGCGTTTCTGTGACTTCGCGGCAGGGATCCCAGGAACGTGGTCCGCAGGAATGGTGAAAAAGATCGCGTATCTTGAAACAGAAGAGGTAGGGGGGCCACAATGAGATGAATGAGAAAACGGACATGTTCCATCGCATCGAGTCGGCTTTCGATATTCTGCACTTCACCCAAAATCTGATTCAGTTTGCGGACAACAAGGCCAATACGCTGATCGTCATTAACAGCATCTTTCTCGCCTCTCTCCCTTCCTTGGCGGCAGAGCGTACCTTTATGGTGGTAGGAGGCGGCTTTCTGGGGATCTTGAGAGGATTGTTCTTTGTCGCATCCGTCACTGCCGTCATCTATTGCCTTCTTGTGGTCATGGCGAGAAAAGACAACCCAGAAACCTCCAAGCGACCTGACCTGATTTTCTTCGATGATATCGTGAAACACAAAAACGCGAGCAGCTATTTCTATGAATACATGAAAATCGGGGACGCCACTCTCCTGGAGGATCTGGCCCGGAGAAACTTCAATGCCGCAGGCATCGCTCAGAACAAGTACAATCTCTACGGCACAGCCCTGCGCGTCACCTTCGCTTCCTGTCTTCTTTGGATCGCCTGCATTCTGACCCCCTATATGACGATAATCAGATGATCAAACTGAGCTTTGCCGGAACAGGGGCGGCCATCTCTCAAGGGCGGGACTGGACTTCCATCCTTGTCAATGATCGTATTCTCATTGATTCCGGGCCCACCACGCCCGTCAATCTGAAGAAAATGCACAAAGACATCAGGAAAGTTGACGCAATTCTCCTCACCCACTACCATGGAGACCACACCTTTGGCCTGCCCATGCTCCTCTGCGATTATGCTTTTGTGACAAAGCGGGAGAGCCCTCTTTCCATCATGGGACCGAAAAATGTAGAAGAATACGTGGAATCCCTTGTGTTGACAGCCTTCCCTGATGTGGGTAGAATGATCCTGGACCTTGTGCCCCTCCGCTTCTTCGAGTTGCCCGCCCACGGCAGCACCTTCCCCCTCCATAACCTCAAATTCGAAACTTTTCCCATGTGCCACGGGGGCATAGGATGTCTGGGCTATAAGCTGATTTTCGATGAGGAAACCGTGGGCTTTTCAGGGGATACGGAGATGTGTCAGGGACTCACAAGCCTCATCAAGGACACAAAAATCCTGGTACTGGAGATGACAACCGTCGGCAAGCGCGTCCCCGGGCACCTGAACCAGGAAGACATCAAAGAGATCCTGAAAACCCTCTCCCCCAACCAGAAGGTCATTCTAACCCACCTGAGCCCCAACGAAGTCCCGAAGATTCCCGAGTTTGATTCAGTCATTTTTTCAGAGGACTTGGAAGAATATGCTTTTTAGAGGCCGTTGAAAAGCTCTCCTTTCTGTGATATAATTCTGTTGGAGGTCAAAGGCCATGAAGATCATTCCGCGTGAACTCATCAAACATCTCGAGTGGAATCCGGGTGGGGATAAGGAGGGTGAGATGGGGGAGGTCCGCGTCCAGGTACGCCTGATTAACGCAGTGGACGAGGCCCGTGCCCGTCAGGGCGAACTTTCCAAGGACAAAATTCGCCAACAACTGACTGATGCCGTGGTTGATACAGGGTCGGTGCATCTGGTCATTCCGCCGCAGGTCATGAGCATCCTGGGATTGTCTGCCCGTGGCCGACGAGTTGCCGAGTACGCCGATGGCCGTAAGGAACCCGTGGATGTCACAGAACCTCTGGTGGTTGACATAAATGGCCGTGACACGATCGAAGAGGCACTGGTCCTCGGCGACGAGGTCTTGATCGGTCAGACAGTGCTGGAGAAGCTGGATCTGCTGGTTGATTGCTCATCGCGACGGCTGGTACCCAATCCAGCGCATCCTGATCAGCCGGTCACGAAGGTGAAATGATCCAGCCCTATCGTTCCGCAAGCCGGACAAATACCCACCTCAGCATCCAGCAACACCCCAGGGAGAAAGCACCCAGAAATACGAAGCCCAGGACATAGTTTCCAGTCACGTCCTTGAGAATTCCAAGCACAATGGGCGGGAAGAAACCCCCGATTCCGCCTGCCGCACCGACCAGTCCTGTGACGGCGCCTACACGACCGGGGAAGTGCTGCGGCACAAGCTTGAAAACGGCGCCGTTCCCGAGACCAAGGAGAGCGGCGGAGCCCAGGGCGCCTACTGTAAAAGGATAGATCGAAGGCAGCACCATAAGGACAGGAAAAAGGGCGAGAGCTTCAAAAACGAAAAGGAGGACATTGGCTCCGCCGAAACGGTCGCTGAGCCAGCCTCCAATGGGGCGGCATGCGGTTGCAAGGATGATGAATCCCGCTGTTCTGGCACCCGCGTCAACCGGCTCTAAAGAGAAAAACTCCCGCAGAAGAATGGGAAGATAGATGCTCAATGCCACAAAACCGCCGAAAGTCAGGAAATAGAAAAGGCTTAGCAGCCAGGACAGGGGCTCCGTGCACAGAACACGGACATTCTCTTTGATCGTCACGGGCCGCCGCGAGACCTGCGCATTTCGCGCCCATACCGAGAAGACAAGACCCCAGGCAAGGGAGGCAGCACCAAAAAGCGCAAAAGTCGGCGGAATCCCGATCCTGTAAGCAAAGTAGGGCCCGAAAAAGACCGCTATGGATTGCCCGATGTTCCCTGCTCCATAGATACCCAGAGCCAAACCCTGTTTCTCCGGGGGAAACCACTGAGAAACAAAAGGGATGCCGATGGCGAAAGAAGTTCCGGCGAGCCCCAGCCAGAATCCCCAGAAAAGCAGACTATGATAGGAATGATTCAAGGACAAAGCTGCGGCGGGAATGACCGCGAACATGAGGAGAATGCTGAAAACGAGGCGGCCTCCCAGGCGGTCAGTCAGCCCCCCCATGGGGATTCGTCCGACAGAGCCCAGAAGAACAGGGATGGCAAGCATCAGGCCGGCATCGGTTGCGGAAAGTCTGAGCTCAACCTTGAGGAGAGGCGACAGACCGGCGATGAGTCCCCAAAAGGCAAAGGAAATGGAGAAGGCGGTTGTGGCCAGAAAAAGATTTACAGCGGATCCTGGCAAGGCAATCCTCCTTCCTCCGTGAAGACCAGTATATAATCGTCGGTCATACACCGGGCGATACTTTGCAAGAAGGTAACTACCCAGGAAGACAGGATGCAGGAGTCAGAATTCAGAATAGCCTGCGAATAGGCCTCCAACAGCTTGCTGACGTCCTCATTCCGACTCCTGACTTCTGACTTCTGACTCCTGACTTCTAACTCCTGACTCCTGACTCCTGACTCCCTGACTCCTGACTCCTGACTCCTGACTTCTGACTCCTGACTTCTGACTTCTGACTTCT
>JACPDT010000193.1 GCA_016183865.1 Armatimonadota bacterium
TTGCTCGATTTCCTGAAAAGCGGCGGCAGCGACGAGTTCCCCGAGGAGGCGCAGCTCATCGGGACCCTTGCGAGGTACTTCTCGGATTCAGGGCTCTATGATATCATTCCCGCCCCCGAAGAGACCAAGCCTCTCTGGCGGGTAAGACTGGAGATTGCGGCAGGCGCGGCGGAGCGCAACCCCAAGGAAGTGCCCCGTTGGAGGCAGGAGATGATTGATTCGGTGGAAACACCGGCACTGAGAGCACTCTTGAAAGAAGCCTTCGAGAAGGCGCCCCCCGGATACTACCAGGCTCCTTCCTCCTCTTCCGGGCGATTTCACCCGGCTGATGAGGTGAACTCCGATCTCTTGGATCCCGAAAAAATGGGCGCTTTCGCGAAACCCGCCGATGTTTACACAGGCGGAGGTCTGGTGCTTCACACCCGAAGGGTGGTTGAAGCGGCAAAAGCCCTCACCACTTTCCTGGGCATCAAAGGCGTGGAGCGCGACCATATCATCGCAAGCGCCGCCCTCCACGATGTCATGAAATTCGTGAAGGCGGAAGATGTAAAGAAAGTGAAACCTGGAGAACCCGTGCCGTGGGGCGAATACACCACCCCAGACCACGGGCTTGCCGGCGCCCTCTGGCTCTCCCGTCTGGATTCGGCCAAAAATGGAATCAAGACCAAAGATATCGCCAGATTCGTGGAAAAGCACATGTCCGCCTGGAACAAGCCTGAAACATCGCCTCCCACGGATTTTGGAGAAATGGTTGTCTCCATGTCCGATTACATGGCCAGCCAGCCCGGGTGGTATGTGAAGGTTTAGAAGGTCATTCGGAATTCACCGTCAAACGTATGCCACAGAGTCACTGTGATTCTGTGGCATATTTTTCGTCCTCACAGGAAAGGAGCTGATCTCGTGAAAAGGTATTTTCTCATTCTCCTGCCGGTTCTTGTTTTTTCCTGGATTTCCCTCCACTGCTGGGCCGCGGAGCCGACGAAATCGGATGACATTGCGGCGGCGGCAAGGAGCTTTGTGGAATCCATGGCAAAGGAGGATTTTCCAGGGGCTTCCCGGGGCTTCGACACAACAGTAAAAGGAGCGCCCTCACCGGAAGCTGTGGGGGAGACATGGAAATCGGTAACCGCCAAGCTGGGACCTTTCAAGAGGCAGGTCGGCGTCCGGACGGAAAAGTCCGGACTTTATGACATCGCCTATGTTCCCTGCGAATTCGAAAAATCCGCCATAGAAATCAAAGTTGTCTTCAACAGCCAGAAGCGAATCATCGGTTTCTGGTTTCTCCCTGCGAGGGCTTCCACCGAATACAACCCGCCGTTCTATGTTAAGCGCAGCTCTTTTCAGGAGAAGCCAATGACCGTCGGTGGAGGGGAATGGGCCTTGCCCGGGACTCTCGCCATCCCCGCCGGAAAGGGACCCTTTCCGGCAGTTGTGCTTGTCCACGGCTCCGGACCTAATGACAGGGATGAGACGATCGGCCCCAATAAACCTTTCCGCGACCTGGCCTGGGGGTTGGCGTCGCAGGGTGTCGCCGTTCTTCGTTACGAGAAACGGACCAAGGAGCATGGCCAGAAACTTGCCGCCATAAAGGAGACGATCACCGTCAAGGAGGAGACGATCGACGACGCTCTCGCGGCTGTCGCGCTTTTGCGCAAGACCGGAGACATAGATCCGAGCCGAATCACGGTATTGGGACACAGCCTCGGTGGGATGGTTATTCCGAGAATCGGGGCACTGGACACAACGATCTCCGGATTTGTCGTCCTGGCCGGCTCGACCAGACCTCTGGAAGACATCACCCTTGCGCAGGTGCTCTACCTCGCCTCCCTTCAGGGATCTCTCACCGATGCCGACAACAAGGGGATCGAGACACTGAGGAAACAGGTCGCCATGGTCAAAAGCCCCCGACTGTCCCTAAGCGTGCCGCCCACAGAGCTGCCCTTCGGGATCCCCGCGAAATATTGGCTTGACTTGCGAGGTTACTTCCCACCCGATGTTGCCAAGAACCTCAAACATCCCATGTTGATTCTGCAAGGGGAGAGGGATTACCAGGTAACAATGGAGGATTTTCAGGGCTGGAAAGGATCTCTTTCTACCCGCAAGAACGTGGAATTCAAGACCTATCCCAAGCTCAACCATCTGTTCCTGGAAGGAGAGGGGAAAGGTTCCCCGGCTGAATACCAGAAAGAAGGACACATCCCGGAGATCGTGATACGAGACATCGCCAATTGGGTAAGGGCACGATAGGCGTAAGGCGGACCCGGGGCCGGGGACCGACCCCCGACCCCGGAACGCATGGGTCAGCTCCTGGTGGGATCGCTCACCCTTCCCATGCAAAGGATTCCTGCGTTTTTGTCCCTGATCGCGAAGAGGAAGGGATGGTCTGCCGTGAAATAGGGGTCGCGCATGATGCACGATTCCAGCACCATCACAACAGCGGTTCCGGCCCCTCCTTCCGCGCCCTGTTCGTTCACTTCCACGGTGGCTTTGTGGATCACGTCTCCAATAGTCAGATTGTCTTTCCGACTTATGCCTGAGAAGTCCGCGCCATCGCTGAAGGCCCCGTCCATTCCCATCTCGGAAAGGACTTCCTTCATTTTGAAGGATGAGGTCAGATTGAATTTGGGGATCGAAGTGATGACCTTCTTTTCGCTGAGTTGTCCCAGCCAGTCGTTTACCTGATCGGCCTTGAGCGATTTCTCCACCCTGGACAGAGTCTGCCGGTCTTTGGGAAGGATGAAGACCATGGAGAGATCATCGCCCGAGTAAGGAAGCTCAAGAACCTGAACAGCGGGACTGTCCATGAAATAGGGCTTGCTCACTGGAGAGGCGGTCTTCTCCTCGTCCAGGTTGAACTCCCCATACTTGAAGGTGCCGGTCTGGTGCATGGTCGGCGCATCAACGGCTTGCCCTTCCTGTGTCTGAAAGGGCGCGTCAAAGGTCTGCCTGGGATCGAACTTGTCGGCCCAGTCGGCCTTGAAGTAAAGGGCATTCGTGAGAACCATGCGTGTGTCTTCATTCAAGACACCCGGTGGGATCAAATCCTTGATTTTGTCTTTGGTTTTCTCCGCGACCCATGAGTTGATGGTTTCCGTGGCGCCCTGAGAGTCTTTGAAATCAAGAGTCTCGGCAGGAGCTCCGTAGGCGTCATTGACTGTTTTCTGGAATTTTTCCTCAACTCTTGCCCCATCCTGTGTCCATATCCGGTTCGCCACTGTGAAGGTGCAGTCTTCCCGATCCAATCGGGATGTCAGGTCCTTTGTGACTCTGCCGAAGGCCTGATGGAGGTTCTCTTTGGGAAGCTCATTGAAATGGAGGACACGGCCCATTTCTTTTGAGGTTTCGCCCTCTGCCCCTGCATAGGTCATGGCAAGGGCCGTAGAAATCCCGAGTGGGGCAAGGAAGAGATTCCCTTCTTTTCTCTCTGCAAGCTTCGAGTACAGCTCAACCGCAAACCGGCCGTTTCCTTCCACAACTTTTTGAGCCTCCCCTTCGGGGTCGCCGACAAAGGTGCAGCCTGCGGCGCTCTTTGCGGCAATTTCCGGAGGGGACCAGGTCTTGCTGAAATACGAGTCTTCAGGGTTTACCGGGGACTCGGCGACCTCGGAAGGCAGGCGACGGCCGCTGATGTTCTGTGAAGTGTGCTGTAAAGCGGGCTGGATGATGTTCTGCATTGGGAATCTCCTCTCGATAATGAACTTCTCTCACATTCTAGCACCCACATTTTGCCGTAAGTCCGGCCCCCTGTGAACAAAGTGTGAACCTTTCTCCGTGCTCTATGTGTCTTTGTGGTGATGAATTATGGGCAACAATGTTCACTTTTTTTTAACAGAATTTTCATTTCTTGTTGACAATCGCGGTCAGGAGGTGTAGTATAATCAGGTAGAGCACCATGGGCGAAGAAAAACAAAGCTCTTACGACCATAAACATCGAAGCAGTCTCAAGGTTTTCCATTCTGTTCAAGGGGGAAGGGGACAGATGTCCGGAAAGCACGTTTTCCTTACTTCATTTCTTGTCGCTACCGTCATCTTTGCAGGATGTTACGGCAAGCCCAAAGGTGGAACCGTGGGCCTTGTGACCGATCCCAGGGGCACCCTTGTGGAAGGTGCTCATGTAGCCATAAGCGGCACGGGAGATACCGGGAAGAAGTCCGCTGAAACGACCGATTCCACCGGAAGCTTCAGTTTCATTCTGGGTCCGGGGTCGTACATCATCAATGTCACGAAAGAGGGCTACCAGCCTCAATCCAAGACCGTCAACATCGGAGACATGGAGAACAAGAGCATCATTTTCACGCTGGTTCCCGTGGGTGGCTCGCCTCAGGGACCTTACGGCTCTGCCTTTGTGCCCGGTGGAACTCTGAGTCCTGCTCCAATCAACACTGCCACTGCGAGGGTTTACGTGGCCCATGCAGGGACTTCACAGGTTCTTAACCAGGGGCAGAATCCGCAGTCCGGTTTCTTGACTCCCAACAGTCCATCCACCATGGGGGACATGGCGATAATGGCTCTTCATACGGATTTCACACAAACCTGGGGCTGGCAACCCGGGACGAATCCCACCCAGGGGATGCAAAATATGCCGAATGCATACGGCCAGATGCCTGGGCAGCCGGGACAAATGCCGGGCCAGATGCCAGGAATGGCGCCGTATCCGGGCATGCCTCAATATCCCCAGAGCCAGATGCCCGGCGGTTTCATGCCCGGACCGGGGTCCAAGGCTCTCATGTTGCTGGATACTCATTCCAACCTGTCCGTCGGCTTTCTCAGCATGGAGACACAACCCTTGTGGCTTTGCATGCACCCGTCCGGGTCAAGGCTTTATGTGGCGGATGATGCGAAACGGGTTGCCATTCATGATGTGGTGAATAACAATGTTTTTTCAGGGGCGATCATGGTGGGGGACTACCTGATCAAGGACATGATCATCACATCGAGCGGAAATCGCCTGTATCTGGCTCTTCAATCGGGAACCCCCGCTCTGGGCATCATTGACACAACCACCGATTCATTGAACAGGGTCATCCCCATGCCGAAATTGCGCACTGGAAATGTGGCCAATGTGGGGGGAGTGGCCTCCAATCATGACGGAAGCCAGGTATATGTTTCCATGGGGGATTCGAATTACGGGGAAGTTGCACTGGTCAATGGTTTCAGCGGCCAGGTGGCGGGAACCTATCTCGTTCAAGCCATGCCCATGGGTCTTGCGGTGACTCCCGATGGACGAAAATTGTTCGTGGCGAACTTCAACAGCGCCTCTGTAACCGTGATTGATACCGCCTCCCGCACGATTGTGGAGACGATCCGTGTAGGGCTTTCTCCAAGCCGAATCGCGATTCGGCCCAACGGAGCCACTGCCTATGTGACGAACCGAAACTCCAATTCTATATCAGTCATAGATGTGAATTCCAACAGGAGGATCGGGGACATCCCTGTCGGACAGGGGCCGGTCGGGATCGCCGTCACTCCTGATGGAAACAGGGTCTATGTGGCCAATAATGCGGGAGGGAATGTGACGATCATTGACGCCAATGGAAACAACGTGATCTCCCAAACCACGCAGATCCCCGGAAGCCGTCCCTTCGGCATCGCCATCAAGCCATAAGCGGGAGAGCTTCGGGTTCTTTATGAGGAAGCTGAAACAAAGGGCATGATTGCAGACAAGAAATATTTTCTGGCCACCTATGGCTGCCAGATGAATGAATATGACTCGGAAGTGCTCTCCGCCTTTCTGGAGGAGATGAGCTACCGCCGAACCCCGGAGCCGAAAGAAGCGGACCTGATATTATTCAATACCTGTTGTGTCCGTGAGAAGGCGGATCTCAAAGTATATGGCAAGGTGGGGGAGTTCAAGGAGTTCAAGCGGGAGCGTCCAGAGCTTCGGATTGTAGTGGCAGGGTGCCTGGCTCAGAAAGATGGAGAGGAGATGCTCAGGCGTTTCCCGCAAGTGGATCTTGTCATAGGGACCTTTCAGCTCAAGCGTTTTCCCACCCTCTTCATGGAGGTCATGAGAACCGGCAGGCGCCGGGCTGCAGTCTCCGAGGATCTGTCCATTGAGCGACTCGATGCCCGAAGGGAAAGCCACGTTTCCGCCTGGGTGCCCGTGAGCTTCGGATGCGACCATCACTGCACATTTTGCATCGTCCCTTCCGTCAGAGGCGCGCAGAGAAGCCGTCCTTTGTCGGACATCCTTGGGGATGTGCAGGATCTGGTGCAAACCGGGTACAAAGAGATTAATTTTCTGGGACAGAATGTGGACACCTACGGTTTTGATCTGCGGGAAAGGGTGAAACTCTCCGACCTTCTCCGCAGAGCCAATGACATCGTGGCATCCACTAATCCCCACGGCAGAATTCGCTTCATGACCAGTCATCCGGTCCATTTCGGAGAAGAAATCGTCCAGGCAGTTGCGCAATTGCCTCAAGTATGCGAACATATCCATATCCCCCTTCAGGCCGGATCGGCAGCGGTTCTTCGAGCCATGAAAAGGGGGTACACTCCCGAGCGATATCTCGCCCTGGCGAAGGGCATTCGGGCCGCGATCCCGGAGGGGGCGATCTCCACAGACCTTATTGTGGGATTTCCAGGTGAGACCGAAGATGACTTCAGGGCAACCCTGGCGATGGTCGAGGAGATAGGATACGATCAGGCATTCATGTTCGCCTACTCCCCCAGACCGGGCACGGCGGCGGCGGAAATGGCTCATCAGGTTCCCGATGATGTCAGGAAGGACCGGCTCAACCGGCTGATTCGCCTCCAGAACGGAATCGTGGAGAAGAAGAACAAATCCTTTGTGGGACAGGTTCTGGAGGTTCTTGTGGAGGGCAGAAGCAAGAAGAATCCTGATCGCCTTATGGGGCGAACGCGAACGAACCGTTTAGTGGTCTTTGAAGGAGAAGATTCCTGGATCGGAGAAGTAGTGGGCGTCCGTATCCTTGAAGGCCACATTTGGGGCCTTCGCGGAGAATGTTCGGGCAAGGCAGGGTCTCAAGGCTCTCATTCATCACCACAGAGGCACAGCGAACACGGAGAATCATGAAATTACAGTGGATTTTGGAAGAAGGAGCATATTGTGGTTTCAAAGTCGGTTGAGGTGATCAAACAGCAGGCAGTCAGGGAATCCGCCATCCTGGAGACGCTTTCTGCAGCCTCTTTTTCGAGTCTTTCTCTCCCTGCTTTTGCTCAAGACCTTCTGGAAGCCGTGTCCAGGGTGCTGGGTGTTCCCGATTGCTCCCTGATGATAGTCAATGAGGATACGGGGTTGCTCTCCATAGTTGCGGCTACGGGAATTGACCTGGCCGACTATGAGAGTTTTACCCTTCGCCCGGGAGAAGGTGTGGCGGGCTGGGTCATAAGGGAAGGCGCCCCTCTGGTTCTTCCCGATGTAGAGAAGGATCCTCGATTTTTCCCCATACCCGGCAAAGAAGGTCTGATGAAATCCATGCTCTGCGTCCCCCTCCTGGTCTCAGGGAGAGCCGTGGGTGTCCTGAATGTGCATAAGAGAGAGCACTACGATTTTCCCCAGGAAGACATCCAGGTCATATCCGGCCTTGCGGAAAAAATGGCGATCGCCATTGACAATCTGATGCAATACCAGAAAGCGGAGGAGAAGGAGCGTCAACTCTCCTGCCTGAATCGGGTGGTGGCGGTCACCAGTCAATCCCAGCTTCCTCTGGAGCAGCTTCTTCGAGGTATTGAGAAGGAGATCGGGAGCTTTTTCTCCTGTCAGGTGAGGGGCATTTACTTTTTTTCTCAAGGCTTGAGCGGGACGGAGGGACGAATCTGTCAGCTTAAGGAAGACCGCGCCACTTTTGAGCGTGGATGCCTTGCCAGCCGCGAGCTTGCACCTGTCATCGCCGAGGATGTCCAGACACGGAATCCCTGCTCTCTGATGAGAGCCGAGGGCGTGTCCTCTTATCTATGCCTCCCCTTGACGGCAGGGGACGAGCTTTTGGGAATTCTTCAAATGGGGACCCCGAAACAAGGGGTGTTCAGGAGAAATGATGTCTGGTTTCTCTCTACCTTGTCCCAGCTTGTTGCCGTTGCCATCCACGGCTTTGTCATGAGCCAGCGGCTGGAGGGTCGGGTGCAGGAGCTCTCCACTCTCTATGAGGTTGCCGCCTACGAGCTTTCTGCAGTAATGAGCTCCACCTCCAATCTGGATGACGCCCTGCGGCTGACCATCGAGATTGTGTCGCGCCTCCTGAAGGCGGAACGGGTCTCCATCATGCTTCTGGATGAGCGAACCAATGAGCTGTATTTCAAGGCCACAAAAGGACTGGATTCCATGGATTTCGGATTACAGCGAATACCCGTGGGGGAGGGGATTCCCGGTTGGGTAATCAAGACCGGAAGACCTTACGTGACGTCCGACGCTCCTTCCGACCCGAAGTATCTTGCCTATTCTTTGGGGAGAGAAGAGATCAAGTCCCTTCTTTGCATGCCCATGGTGGTGGAAAGCCGCAAGATCGGGGTCATCAACGTGGGGACACTCCTTTCCCATCGTTCTTTCAGTGAAGACGATCTTCGGACACTGAACTTGATCGCTCACAGGGCGGCTCTGGCCATAGAGAACGCGCTCCTTCACCAGAAACATAGGGAAGTAACGGAGCAGCTTTCTCAGAAGAACGGGAAATTGGAGCTCCAATCCAGGGAGCTCAAGGACAAGGGCAAAGAGTTGGCCGCCACCAACATGCGCCTTGCGGAATCCCTCGAAAGCCTGTCCAGGGCGAATCAGAAGATCTCCACACTTCTGGAGATCGCTCATGTTCTGGCAACGACTACTCTGGAATCGGACCAGATCATGAGGGAGGGTCTGGACAAGATTGCTTCCCTGGTGACTGCGCCGATCAGCACTCTGGCCTTCAGCTTTCTTGAGCAGGACAAGCGCCGATTTGTGGTGGTTTCCGGCAGAGGTTTGCCGCAGGACCAGCACCGTGGTTTTCCGGTGCCCTTCGAGGAGATCGCTCCTGAAAAGCTGGCAGTTCTCATTGACGAGAAGCGTCCCCTGGTGGTTCACGACACGGCGAATGCCCCCGATCTCCGGCGCTTCGTGAAAGGCAAGGTTCGCTCCTTCTATGCCTTTCCCCTTGTCGGCAAGAAAGGAGTCCTGGGGATGTTCACCCTGGCCAGCCCCAAACAGGCTGCCCTGGGAGACAACGATGTCCGCATGATTGCAACGGTCCTTTCCCTTGTGGCGGTTTCCCTTGAAAATGCCACGCTGTATCGGAACGCCGTTATTGAGAAAAATAAGCTGGAAGCCATTATGGACAGCATGGGGGACGGGCTTTTGACCCTTGACTGGGAGCGCAGGATCACATCCCTGAATGAGGCGACCGAAAAGCTTTTGGGCTGGAAGGGCGCCGAGATTCTGGGGAAACGGGTCGAGGAAGTTCTCAAATGCCGCGACGCCAAGGGGCAGAATATGGACATGGGCGCCATACTGGTGCAAATGATGGAATCCGCCCTCTCTGCGGCGGAGATCAGCAAGAAATTCGAGGTTGTGGTGCAGACAAAGGACGAAAGAGACCGGATCCTGGGCGCCGTTATTTCCATACTCCACAACGAATCGGGCGATCCGGTGGGCGGGGTGCTCGTCCTGCGAGACATCACCCAGGAGAAGGAAGTGGAGCGGATGAAATCGGACTTCGTGGCAACGGTCTCCCACGACCTTCGGACTCCATTGACGGCAGTCAAGGGATATGCCGTGACCCTTCTTCGCCACGAGGAACGTTTTGACCAGCCCACAAAACACGAGTTTCTCAAGGTTATCAACAGCGAGATAGACCGTCTGAAAAGGCTCATTGACAACATTCTGGATTGGTCCAAGATGGAGGCAGGTCGTCTCGAGATCAGGAAAGAGAATTTCGACATCATTCCTCTTGCCAAGAAAGTGGTGGAGGTATTCAGGATCAGCACAACAAAGCATGAGTTCGTCATTGATTTTCCATCCGATTTCTCTCTTGTTGAGGCAGACCCTGACCAGTTGGAGCAGGTGATGAACAACCTGGTCAGCAATGCCATCAAGTACTCTCCATCAGGGGGAGAAATTCGAGTCAGCGGCGTCAATAACGGAGAATCGGCCATTGTCAGCGTTTCCGACTGCGGGATGGGCATTCCGTCTGAGCAACTGGACAAGATCTTCGAAAGATTCCACAGAGTGGATTCAAAGGCCACCCGTAAGGTATCGGGCACAGGTCTGGGACTCTTTATTACGAAAAGTCTTGTTGAAGCCCACGGAGGAAAGATCTGGGCGGAGAGTGAAGTGGGAAAAGGGACCACCTTCAGATTCACGTTGAGGGCGATTCCGAGGTAATAGAAAGAGGCATTTCATGGATGGATTGACTCCAACGCAGATTGTGGAGGAGTTGGACAAATATATCATCGGCCAGAATGAGGCCAAGCGGGCCGTGGCGGTTGCTCTTAGAAACCGTTACAGACGCGAGAGGCTCCCTTCCGACCTTCAAAATGAGGTCATTCCCAAAAACATCCTCATGATCGGCCCCACCGGGGCCGGCAAGACCGAAATTGCACGGCGCCTGGCCCGATTGGCGGATGCTCCTTTCATCAAAGTCGAGGCCACCAAGTACACCGAAGTCGGCTATGTGGGCAGAGACGTGGAGTCCATGGTCAGAGACCTGGTGGAAACCTCGATCCGAATGGTCCAGGCCCGGCGGATGAAAGAGGTGGAATCCCAGGCCGATTCCGCCGCTGTGGATCGCCTGGTGGCGCTCCTTTCGGGAGGGAAGAAGGAGCCTCAACCCAACCCCTTTGCCTCCATTTTCGGGGGCATGCAGCCTGTAGTGACGACGGAGCCTGAGGCCCCGCCAGAACCCCCTCGCGCCAAGGAGCGGATCAGGGAAGAGATTCTGTCCGGAATCCACAACAACACCCAGGTGGAAATCGAGGTGGAAGAGAGCACCCCTTCCGTTGTCGAGGTCTTTTCGGCGACCGGAATGGAAGAAATGGGCATCAATTTCCAGGACATGCTGGGCGGGCTTTTCCCGAAACGAAGAAAGAAGCGAAAAGTGCGCCTGGAAGAGGCCAGGCGGATCCTTTCACAGGAAGAGGCCCGGAAATTCATTGACCTGGACGAAGTGCGGAGAGAGGCTGTGACGAAAGTCGAGCGATCCGGGATCATTTTCATAGATGAGCTGGACAAGATCGCCGGCAGGGAAAAGGGCCATGGGCCGGATGTATCCCGGGAGGGGGTCCAGAGAGACATCCTTCCCATTGTGGAGGGCTGTGCCGTGATGTCCAAATACGGGCCTGTTCGCACGGATCACATCCTTTTCATCGCCGCAGGGGCGTTCCATATCTCCAAGCCTTCCGATCTGATACCCGAGCTTCAGGGCCGCTTCCCCATCAGGGTGGAGCTCAAGTCCCTTTATGAGGCCGATTTTCGGAGGATTCTCGTGGAGCCCGATAACTCCCTGATCAAGCAGTACAAGGCCCTCCTGGGGACCGAGCGAGTGGACATTCAGTTCACCGATGAGGGAATTGACGAGATTGCGAGGCTTGCGGCTGTTGTGAATCAACAGTCCGAGAACATCGGGGCACGAAGGCTTCATACGATTCTGGAAAAGCTCCTCGAAGAGATCTCCTTCACGGCGCCGGAGAAACCGGAAACCGTTCTGGTCATAGACAAGAAGTATGTCCAGGGCAGATTGGAAGATGTCGTGAAAAACGAGGACCTGAGCAAATACATCCTATGACGACCTTTCCGGAACGCAGAATGAGAAGGCTCCGAAGAACGGAGACACTCAGGCGTCTTGTCAGAGAGACAAGGCTCTCCGTGGACCGTCTCATTTATCCTCTCTTCGTCCAATGGGGCACAGGCATCAAGGAGGAGATCTCCTCCATGCCCGGCCAGTATCGCTTTTCCCTGGATCTCCTTGAGAAGGAAATCGCGGAGATTGCGTCTCTCGGCATCCCGGGGGTTCTCCTTTTCGGGATCCCGAAGAAGAAGGATGAAACGGGCTCAGAAGCCTGGGATCCTCACGGCATTGTGCAGGAAGCAGTCCGTGTCGCGAAAAAAGCCGCGCCCGAATTGCTCGTGATCACCGATGTATGCCTTTGTGAGTACACTTCCCATGGCCACTGCGGCGTGATTGAGAATGGAGAAGTGCTGAATGACGCCACTCTCCCGCTTCTTCAGAAGAGCGCCGTAAGCCATACAGAGGCAGGGGCCGACATGGTGGCGCCCTCAGACATGATGGATGGCCGGGTAAGTGCAATCCGAAGCTCTCTCGATGAGAAGGGCTTCTCCCATATTCCCATCATGGCCTATTCCGCGAAATATGCCTCCGCCTTCTACGGCCCCTTCAGGGAGGCTGCCGAATCGGCGCCACAGTTCGGGGACCGCAAGGCCTATCAAATGGACCCTTCCAATGGCAGGGAAGCCCTGCTGGAAGTCCTGACAGATGTCGCGGAAAGTGCGGATATTGTGATGGTAAAGCCCGCTCTGTCCTACCTGGATGTCATCGCGAGGGTTCGGGAAGAAGTGCGCCTTCCTCTTGCTGCTTATAATGTGAGCGGAGAATACAGTATGGTCAAGGCAGCCGCAAGACTGGGCTGGATCGAGGAAAAGCGCCTCACTCTCGAAATCATCACAGGCATCGTTCGCGCCGGAGCGGACATCGTGATTACATACCATGCCAAGGATTTAGCCGCCTGGCTGAAATGAAAAAAGGACAATGTTCTTGTCCTTTAATCCTCTTGAGTGTTTGGCGATGCCTAGCCTTCGTAGAAGGGGATTTCCAGAGTCATCGTCGAACCTCCCTCCCAAGTGATCTGTCCTTATTGTACCCTGGCAACCGCATGATTAAACGGAAAATTATAGTCTATAGGAATATTTTTATATACTAATTTTAGGTGAATTTTGTGGGTTCTGAGAAACATTTTTCCCTTAGTGGATCTATGCTGGAGGGTGGAGATGAAGCTCTTCGCCAGCTAGAAGGCGCTTTACAACGATTTCCGGAGAATCCCTCCATATACCTGTGGAAAGCAAAGACACTACTCGATCTGGAACGAATCCCTGAAGCAAACGAGGCTTTGCATGAGTCCCTTGCCCGTTCTCCCGAGAACATACTTGCCAGAGGTCTTCAGGCACAGATCCACATCAAGGAAGGGAGAGTCCAGGAAGCCCGCCGGCTCCTGGAGAGGTACGGCATCCCTGAAAATACCGCATTTCAGGGGAGTTTCCTGGCGGAGATCGAGCGGAATGTGAAGGATTCCGAGGAATCGTCAGGTGTTTGAGGAACTAAAGGGCGGTATTTTGTTTTTTCTGGGCAAGATGTCCTCCGAAAGGGGACAATGGAAGAGAGCACAGGGTCTTCTCCAGCAAGCCTTGAGGTTTGATCCAGGTTTGTTCAAGGGCTATGACTACCTGGGCGAAGCACTGCTCAGACAAGAGAAGCTATCTGAAGCCAGGGTTGTTTTTGAGAAGGCCGTGGAAAAAGATGAGGAAGATGAGATGGCTTTTTACTTCCTCGGGAGGATTGAGCTTCTCGAAGGCAATCCTGAAAAAGCCGCACCCTTTCTGGAAAAGGCCCTTTCCCTCACGCCCAGGTTCCCGGATGCCCATTTCTTCCTGGGGCGCGCTAAACTCCTGTCGGGAAAAGCGGAGGAAGCAAGGAAGAGTTTCCAATGCGCCTGCACTCTGGATCCGAATCTCGCGAAAAGGCGATGGAAGGAGTTCCTGAAATCTCATGCCTTATCAGGACCTGAGGGATTACCTCAAGATTCTTGAGAAAAAAAATCAATTGCACAGGATCTCCACCGAGGTAGACCCTGTGCTGGAAATGACGGAGATCGCAGACCGGCTGGTGAAGACCGGAGGGCCTGTCGTCTTCTTCGAGAAGGCAGCGGGCTCCTCCCTGCCTGTAGTAATGGGGCTTTTCGGGACCGAAGAAAGGATGGAGCTGGCCCTGGAGACACGGCCTGATGAGCTGGCAGGGAGAATCAGGGATCTCCTCACACCCTCGGTCCCTGACAGCCTTTGGGGAAAGCTTTCGGCGATGCCGAAGCTCATGGACCTTGCCAGGATCCCGCCCAAAAAGATCAAAGACGGACCTTGCCAGGATATCGTGGACAGGACTCCAAGAATATCGGAGCTCCCGGTTCTGCGTTGCTGGCCGGAAGACGGCGGGCGGTACATCACTCTTCCCATGGTAATCACGGCCGACCCTGAGACAGGGCAGCGCAATGTGGGAATGTACCGTCTTCAAGTATATGACGACACAACCATGGGGATGCACTGGCATATCCACAAGCACGGGACCGAGCATTACCGAAAATATCGGGATCGAATGCCGGTTGCCGTGGCCATCGGAGGGGACCCTGCCACGATATTCGCTTCCATTGCGCCATTGCCCCAGGGCCTTGATGAGTTCTTTTTCTCCGGATTTATCCGAAGGGCCCCTGTGGAAGTTGTAAAAGGGGTGACCGTTGACCTTGAGGTGCCGGCCCATGCCGAGATCATCCTGGAGGGGTATGTGGATCCGGAAGAGCTGCGGATGGAGGGGCCTTTCGGGGATCACACAGGGTATTATTCCATGGAGGACCTTTACCCCGTTTTTCACCTCACTTGCATGACCCGAAGAAAGGATGCCCTCTATCCTGCGACCGTCGTCGGAAGACCCCCCATGGAGGATTTCTTCATGGGAAAGGGGATCGAGCGAATCTTTCTTCCCCTTATCCAGCTTTTTCTGCCTGAGATTTCAGACATGAATTTTCCCATGGAGGGCGTATTTCATCACTGCCTTGTGGTATCCATCAGGAAGCGTTTTCCGGGGCAGGCACGCAAAGTCATGTATGGGATCTGGGGGCTCGGACAACTGATGTTCACGAAAGTCGTGGTAGTGGTCGAGGACCATATCAATGTGCAGAACCTCTCGGAAGTGGCTTTGGAAGTCTTCAATCACACGGACCCGCAAAGGGATGTGGTGGTCGTGTCCGGTCCTGCGGATACCCTTGATCATTCTCCGAATCTTCCTGATTTTGGATCAAAGATGGGAATTGATGGGACCCGAAAGGGGGCCGGTGAAGGATATATGCGACAATGGCCCCGGGACATTCGCATGAGTCAGGAAATCAAGGACAGGGTGGATCGAAGATGGGAAGAGTATGGTTTTAGAAAGACTTAAGCTGCTCATTGAGCTGGTTCGGTTCGAGCATACTCTCTTCGCTCTTCCCTTTGCCTATGTGGGGATCATGCTTGGCGCCGGGGGGATCAGCACAGGAAAAGTCTGGTTTTGGGTCACCGCTGCAATGGCGGGGGCCAGGACGGCGGCCATGGCGCTGAACCGGCTCATTGACCGGGACTTCGATGCCGAGAACCCCAGGACCCGGAACCGCCCCCTCCCTCAGGGTCGAATTTCCTCCGCCCGGGTGCTCATCCTCTCCATAGGGTCACTGATACTCCTGATCATCGCCTCATGGCAGTTGAACCCTTTGTGTCTGGCTCTTTCTCCTGTGGCCGTGCTCCTCCTGGCAGCCTATTCTTATACAAAGCGCTTCACCTGGGGGTCCCATTTTGTTCTTGGCTTCGTCCTGGCCAGCGCCCCGGTCGGGGGATGGCTGGCTGTGACCGGCGCCTTTTCGTGGCAGCCGCTACTGGCCGCAACCGCGGTACTTCTTTGGGTGTCCGGTTTTGACATTATTTATGCAACCATGGATGTGGAATTCGACAGGGCCAGAGGCCTTTTCTCGATCCCTCAAACTTTCGGCGTATCCCTCAGTCTGGCTCTGTCCGGATGGCTTCATGCGGGGGCATTTCTGGCTTTCGGCGCCCTGGGTCTCGCATATCCCCTGGGCCTGTACTACTTCATCGGGGTTTGCTTGATCGGCGCCCTGTTGATCTACGAGCATTCCATAGTTTCAGAGAAGGATCTCACAAGAGTCAATGAAGCCTTTTTTTTCGCCAACGCCGCGGTGAGTCTTATTCTTTTTTCCTGCACCCTGGCGGATTTTCTCGCTTAGTCACCGCGCACTGACAGTCTTCAATCTCAAAAATTTTTCCATTGGCTCAAAGTCGCGATCGTTGTGGAGCAGAAATATTCGGTCAAAGATACAGAAGGTCCCGATGAGGATGTGTATCGTTTTTCGAACTGTTACAACACACCAGCATAATACCAAATATGACCGGTATGTCAAGGCGACTCAGATCGCCTGGTGTATATGAAATTCGTACCCCCCCCTGAACGTATACAACAAAAGCTACCTGTCTTGCTTGAACCTGACCTCATCCACGATTTTGACGGGTATGGGGTTGGATGAATTGAGGGACCAGCCCCCGATGGATTTGAGATTCACTTCCACCACGCCTTTTTCCGCCACTGCGACCCGAGGTTCCACAAGGGGGCGAAAGGCGATGAGCATAAGAGCTATGGCGATCACTGTCAGAACGAACTTGGTATAACGGTCCACTTGTATCACGGACATTCTCCTTTCACAATAATTTCTAACCTGAATTTCACCACTGAGGCACAGAGTCGAAGAGTATCACCGGCAAAGTAGTCTTGCAAGTTCCAATTCCTGCGCCCACCGGGTATCATTGGGCATCAGGCTGTTTGACCCGTGGGCCCCGTAATTTCAGGTTTCTCCGCGTCTCCGTGGTGATAAATCACAACCTGCTCCGGAATGCCCTCAAACAGCCTCATGAGGGCCAATCCAAGTGTCAGTTGCGCTGAATCCATCAACTCATTGATCTCTGCCGCCTGTTCCTGACTCCGACCATCAAAGGTTCGTGCGTTCTCAATGGCGGAGCTCAAAATTTTTCCGGATTCCTCAAAGGACAGGGAAATTTCCGTTTCCAGTCGGTTTAATTCGGCCTGGTAAGCGTCGGAATCCATTCGCCCTGACGCCATCGCCTCCATCAGCTCTCCAACGGCATTTCCCGAGTCCCATGGGGATGGCTCGGGAAGGTCTTCCGCCACAAGGGAGTCCCTCTTATTCTCGCTTTCCATGATAACATCATAACTGAAATGAGATGAAACTGCAAGGGGGGAAGGTTTCCCTCTCGCAAAGTTCGCGCTGCTCCTTTTTGATGGTAGATTCGGGCAGGATGCCCTCAAGTTGCGGCGAAAGAGAGACCACGTGGGTAACGAGAGTGTTAATCCCTACGTAGTTGCCATGACGGGCGCGAGTGGGGCTGCTTATGGCTGGCGCCTGATACAGGAGCTCTGCACCAGGGGGTTCCCAACCTTTGTGCTCATATCGGAATGGGCGGGCCGGGTCCTCAAGGAGGAGCTGGGCATTGAGTTGTCTTCCGGGCATTCTGCGGCCAAGGAGGATTTCCTGAGCTTTTTTCCGGAGAGTCGGAGATCTACCCTCCATCTGGAGGATTTTCGCGATCTGTCCTCCCCCCTTGCGAGCGGGTCCTTTCGCGTACAGGGAATGATTGTGGCGCCCTGCAGCATGGGGACGATCGCAGGCATATCGGGTGGAATCTCCGACAATCTGATCGAGCGTCGGGCCGACATCATGCTGAAAGAACGGGGCCGCTTGATTCTCGTGCCGAGAGAGACGCCTCTTTCCCAGATTCACCTTCGAAACATGCTGACACTGGCTCAGATGGGGGCAGACATTGTGCCCGCAATGCCCGGTTTCTACCATCGCCCGAAGAAAGTGGAGGATCTCGTGGATTTTGTTGTAGGGAAAGTGCTAGATCTTCTTCAGATCCCTCACGACCTTTACAATCTCCGAGAGAAGGTGGAAGCCGGGGTCCGCCTGACCAGGGAGGAAGGGCTTGAGGCGATGACCTCCTTCGATCTCCTCACCCTTGGAACACTCGCCGATACGGCCAGAAAACGGATTTCAGGAGATTACGTCTATTTTACTAGCAATGTGAATATCAACTATTCCAATATCTGTTGGGTGGATTGCGACTTTTGCGCGTTTTCCCGCCTTCCCGGCCAGGACGGCGCTTATCAGCTCTCCGTGGAGCAGGTTGCGGAGCGGGCGGACAAGCCCTGGGTCAATGAAGTTCACATCGTGGGGGGGCTCCACCCGCGACTCCCGATTACTTACTATGAGGAAATCCTGAAAGAGATCAAGAGAAGAAGGCCCGATATTTACGTCCAGGCTTTTACGGCCGTGGAGGTGGACTATTTTTCCAAGATGTCTCGATTGCCGGTAGGAGAAGTCCTGTCACGGCTGTCCAGGGCCGGTCTGGATGGAATGCCCGGCGGGGGCGCCGAGATACTGAGTGAACGTGTTCGCCGCGAGCTTTGTCCCCGGAAAATTTCTTCCGAGCGGTGGCTGGAGGTCATCCGAATCGCCCATGATCGCGGCATTCGGACGAATGCCACAATGTTATACGGCCACATAGAAACAGCCGAAGAGCGCATATCCCACCTTCTTGCCCTTCGAGAGCTCCAGGATCGCACTTTCGGCTTCAAGAGTCTTGTTCCCCTCGCATTCCACCACAAGAACACGAATCTGGCCCGTCCTCACCCGACGGATGGATTGGACGATCTGCGCGTTTTGGCGGTTTCCAGGCTGATGCTCGACAATTTTCCTCACATAAAAGCCCTGTGGACTTACATTGGCCCGAAAATGGCGCAGATTGCTCTTCACTTCGGCGCCGATGACCTCGGAGGAACACTCCTGGAAGAAAAAGTGGTGCACGAGGCAGGCGCCCGAACCCCTTCCGGTCTTTCCAGGGATTACCTGGAAAGGATGATACGGGAGGCGGGGCGCATTCCCGTTCATACGAACAGCTCCTATCAAATCCCGAAAGACCTGGTGGCATGATGGGTCGTCTGGGTTGTTTGTCCTATGTCAACGTTCTGCCTATTTACCAGGGCATTTTGCACGGGGCCGTCTCCTGGTCAGGGGAGCTTGTTTGCGCCCCTCCCCAGACCCTGAACCGGAAGCTTCTGGAGGGAGAAATCCACATCGGTCCCGTTTCGTCCATCGAGTTTGCCCGGCATCAAGGCGACCTTGTTCTGGTTCCCCCTTTCTGCATCGCAAGCACCGGGGATGTGTCCAGTGTGACTCTGTGCTCCCGCGTCCCTCTCGGCGACATTCGAAGTGTGGCGGTTCCCGGCACCAGCGCCACCTCTATCGCCCTCTTGAAGATCCTCCTTTCGGACAATGGGCTCCTTTTTGAGGCGTATGATCCCGGTTCCGTTTCCGACGGCGCGTTGGAACGAGCGGATGCCGTGCTTCGCATCGGTGATCCGGCCCTGCGGGAGGCCGCTCTCCAGGAAGGATATTCTTATGATCTGGGAGGACTGTGGCAGGAGCGGATCGGGGCGCCCATGGTGTACTGTCTCTGGGCGGCACATCGCGATTTTCTCGAAAAGGCGCCCGAACAAGCCGGTGAAATGAAGGGAATTCTCGAAGCTTCTCATTACTGGGGAAAAAGCCATATGGGGGAAGTGATTGCCTCCGCTTCCAGGCGGCTGGGACTCAATAGGCAGGCCATGGAGCGGTATTTCAGAGGATTGACATACACCCTGGCGCCTGAGATTGCGGAAGGGCTTCTTCGCTTTTTTTCCGAGGCCGCTTCCCTGGGCCTTTGCCCTGATGTAAGGGATCTTTCCCCGGGTGATCCTCATCACTGTGCAGTATAGCGGAAAGGGGCTCAATCGGTGGAGAAAAGCGCGGTCCTGAGAAAGGTGGAAAAAGGGGAACGCCTGGATGTAAGGGATGGAGTCGCACTCTTCTCGGAGGACTTGCTGACATTGGGCCGCCTGGCGGAGCTGCGGAAGAACGCATGGCATGATTCGAAAGTCGCCACTTTTGTGGTGGATAGAAACATCTCCTATACGAATGTGTGTACCGTAAGATGCAGATTCTGTGCTTTTTATCGCTCCCCCAGGTCTCCCGAGGGGTATGTCCTGTCATGGGACGAGATATCCGAAAAAATTCAAGCCCTGGTTGATGGTGGAGGTACACAGGTGCTGCTTCAGGGTGGAGTGAACCCCGCCCTTTCTATTTCTTTCTATACCGATCTTTTCCGCAGAATCAAGTCCGCCTTCCCTGTTCACATCCATTCCCTCTCAGCCCCGGAAATAGACGGCATTGCCCGCCTTGAGAAAACAACCGTTGAGGTTGTGCTTCAGGCGCTTGTGGAAGCAGGACTTGACTCCCTGCCTGGCGGCGGCGCCGAGATTCTCGTGGACAGAGTCAGGAATATCATAAGCCCGGGAAAGATCGGCTCCGACAGATGGCTTGAGATCCACGAAAAGGCCCATCGCCTGGGCATATCCACTACAGCCACCATGATGTACGGGAGTGCCCACATCCCGCCGGCCACAGGAATGGATTACCTGAAAACCCTGGCGATTTCCAGAATTATGCTGGATAACATTCCAAATATCCAGGGGGGATGGCTCACGGAAGGCGAAAAACTGGGTCAGGTCTCCCTCTTTTTCGGCGCCAACGATATGGGGGGGGTCATCTCTGAAGACAAGGTCCTTGAGCCTACCAGGATCGTTTGCACCCTGACGCCCTCCCTGATGGCTGACTTGATTCGCAGGGCAGGGAAGACGCCGGTCCAGCGAAACACTCGCTATGAAAGAATAAAAACGTTTTCATAAAAGGATTTTTCTTGATCCTTCAGAATAATAGTAAGCATTCAGCCGTCCGCGTTCAGCAAACGCTGAAAGCGGACGGCTGAATGCCAATACGCACGCCCTGATCTGCCCAGGTGTCCGGAAGGATGCGGCAGACTCCGAGCGGGGAAGGGCGGAGGAAAAAACCTGGAAAGGAGGTGGAGAAAATGGCTATCATCTCCATGAAACAGCTCCTGGAGGCAGGTGTTCACTTCGGGCACCAGACCAGGCGCTGGAATCCCAAGATGGCGCGCTACATCTTCACCCAAAGAAACGGAATTTACATCATTGATCTTCAGAAAACGGTCGTCAAGATCAAGGAGGCGTACAACTTCGTGAAAGCCGTCGCGAGAGGGCGGTACAATCCCGAAGAAAGAAAAGTGGACGAGAATTACCAGGGTGAGGCCGGGACGATTTTGTTCGTTGGAACCAAGAAACAGGCTCAGGAAGCGGTCCTGGAAGACGCAAACCGTTGCGGAATGTACTATGTGAATCAGCGATGGCTGGGCGGGATGCTCACCAATTTCGCCACGATCAGAAAACGGGTTGCCAGACTCAAGGAGCTGGACGTCATGAAGGCTGAAGGACTTTATGAGTTGCGATCCAAGAAAGAAGCTAAAAAGCTCGAGGACGAGCGGATTAAGCTGGAGCGCTTTCTTCTGGGCATCAGGGATATGGAAGAGCTTCCAGGCGCGGTGTTTGTCATAGATCCGCGAAAGGAGCGAATCGCCGTCACAGAGGCCAGGAAGTTGGGCATCCCTGTTGTGGCCATTGTGGACACCAATTGTGACCCGGATGAAATTGATTACCCCATACCGGGAAACGATGACGCCATTCGGGCAGTGAAACTCCTTACAAGCAAAATGGCTGATGCCGTGGTGGAGGCGAAACAGTAGTTGGAAGCGCTCACAGGCCGGCGCGTCCCGCGGGGAGAGCAATGAAGACAGTGATGATGAGAAACCGGTGGAAGCGAGTAATATAACCGCAGAGTACCAGGAAGTTCTGGAGGCCGAGAGTTAAGACGAAGAGCAAAAAGGGAGGGCTTGGGTTTTGAGCATTGCCGCCACATTAGTAAAAGAACTCAGGGAGAAGACCGGCGCTGGGATGATGGACTGCAGAAAGGCTCTCCTGGAGACCCAGGGGGATATCGAAAAGGCCGTTGTTCTGTTGCGCCAAAAGGGAATGATTACAGCGGAGAAGAAGGCCGGACGCCAGACGACGGCGGGACGGACAGAGGCTTATATCCACTTTGACGGAAAGGTGGGTGTGTTGATAGAGGTCAACTGCGAGACCGATTTCGTAGGCAAAACAGAGGCCTTCCGGGAGCTTTGCAAGAACCTTGCCATGCAGGTTGCCGCCAATTCTCCCCGGTTTGTCTCCCGGAACGATGTCCCGGAATCTGTCCGCGAAGAGGAAAGGAACATTTACAGGGCGCAGGTGCGCGATGAAGGAAAGCCGGACCATATTGTGGAGCGTATTATAGAGGGTAAGCTGGACAAGTTTTATCAACGAGTCTGCTTGCTGGATCAGCCTTATGTCAAGGAGGACAGCAAGAAAGTCCAGGACGAGATCAAGGAAACCATCGCCAAAGTGGGCGAGAATATTGTGGTAAAACGCTTTTGCCGCTACGCCCTGGGTGAGTGAGTCAAAGGAAATGGCAAAAACTAAGTTTCGCAGGGTATTGCTGAAGCTCAGCGGCGAGGCCTTCGCCGGAAAGGGGCATTTCGGCGTTGACCCCGAGTTCGTGAATCGGATCGCCGGTGAGGTGAAGGAAATTCACGACATGGGTGTCGAGGTGGCCATCGTGGTGGGCGGCGGCAACTTTTGGAGGGGCGCAGGCGCCTCGGAACTGCATCAAATAGATCGTTCCACTGCGGACTATATGGGAATGATTGCCACAGTGATCAACGCCCTGGCTCTTCAGGCTGCCCTGGAGAAGGTGGGCGTTTTTACACGGGTCCTGACCGCAATTGAGATGCAGCAGGTTGCGGAACCCTTTATCAGGCGCAGGGCAATCCGCCATCTGGAAAAGGGAAGAGTGGTGATACTGGCGGGAGGAACAGGGAATCCATACTTTACCACAGATACGACGGCTGCTCTGAGAGCTCTGGAGCTGGGGGCAGAGGCGATCCTCAAGGCCACAAAAGTGGATGGAGTCTATGATGCGGATCCCAAGAAGGTGAGTGATGCCCGAAAATTCAAGGAGCTTGACTACCTTGAGGTTCTCAACAAGGGTCTCAAGGTGATGGACGCCACCTCAATCAGCCTTTGCATGGATAACAAGCTTCCCATAATCGTATTTGATCTGACGGAACCGGGCAACATAAAACGGATCATCGCCGGTGAACCTATCGGGACAGTCGTGGAATAGAGGAGGTTCTAAGGGCCATGTCTCAGCAAACCATCGTGAACGCGGAAGAGCAGATGAAGAAGGAAATCGAGTATTTGAAGCATGAGTTTACCACCATCAGAACGAGCAGAGCCACTCCGGCGTTGCTGGACAAGATTCAGGTCGAGGCTTACGGCTCCCCCATGCCTCTCAAGCAATTGGCAAACATCTCCGCCCCCGAGCCGAGGCTCCTGATTGTCCAACCTTACGACAAGAGCATCCACGATGCCGTCATGAAGGCCATACAAAAATCGGATCTGAGTGTCACTCCTCAGACGGACGGAAACCTGATACGAATTGTGATCCCTCCTCTTACGGAAGAGCGCCGCAAGGATCTCGTCAAAATCATCCGCAAGAAAATCGAGGAAGGCAAGATAAGTGTGCGCAATGTTCGCAGAGATGCCAATGAGGACCTCAAGAAAAACGAAAAAGAAGGGACCGTCTCTGAGGATCAGTCTCGCCGCATGCAGGACCAGGTGCAAAAGCTGACCGATCGCTATGTCAAGGAGCTGGACAACCTTTTTGCAGCCAAAGAGCGGGAGATAATGGAGATTTAGAACCGGACGCGACAGAGCGCGTCCCTCTATTTTCCTCCCCCTTGAGGGAGGAGGTCAGGTGGTGGTGGCTGTGGTGGACCCGGTGCCCGATGTAACGGCTTATCCTCTCGACGAAGCATTGAAACTTCTAAGCTCCACGGATTACCGGCTCGAGATCACAAGAACCGCACCTCCCGGAAAATCCTGCGGCATTGGAGCGGAACGAGTCGTCAGACAGCGGTTTCAAGGGGACAGGATCTCCCTGCTGGTGACCTTCGAGCGGTTCAAGTAGTACTGGAAGGCCAAGAATAGAGGAATGGGACGTTGAACCTTGCGGTGAAGAAATCAAAGCCCGGCATACCCGCCGTTTCGGCGGAAGAAATCAGTAAAGGTCAGATCCCCAGACATATCGCCATCATCATGGACGGCAACCGCCGCTGGGCGAAAGAGCGCTTTCTGCCCGTCTACGCAGGGCACAAGGCAGGGGCAGAGGCCCTGCGCAATATCGTGGAAGCATCCGCCGACCTCGGTGTCGAGGTGCTGACCGTTTTCGCCTTTTCCCTGGAGAATTGGAGGCGCTCTCCTGACGAGGTGAATGTGCTCCTCAACCTTTTCGAGTATTTCGTCAAACGCGAGAGAGTAGCTCTTCATCGAAACGGGATTCGCTTTCAGATCCTGGGAAGACTTCAGGACCTGCCCGGCAGGCTCTTGGAGGAATTCAACAAAACCATAACCCTTACCCGGGAGAACAGACGATTGACCTTCAATCTTGCCATGAATTACGGAAGCAGGGCCGAAATCACCGATGCCGTAAGGGGCATTGCCGATGAAGTGAAGCAGCAGGCTCTTTCGTTGGACGA
>JACPDT010000194.1 GCA_016183865.1 Armatimonadota bacterium
CCCTCGTTCTGGTCATGCTGATCTACTTTTCCGTGAAGATCTCCATCCTCTCCGACCAGATCAAGAACCTGTCACAATACATTGCCTTCCACAGGAAGGAGTTCGATGACCAGGTCAAGAGGGATAGCGTTCGCTCATGACAGGTGCCAGGGCAAATGTGACTACCAGGGGTGACGCCGGAGGGGGCGGCAGGACCCTGAGACTACGAGTGTACCGGCACCTGTCTTGGGAAAACAGTATCACCCTGCCGGGGGGGTCATTTCTTGCCGACCAGAAATGAGACAGCCTGACAACTTTTTTCAATCAATTTGTTTCCGACCATCCTGGGAATGTCCATCAAAAAGGGATGACGAAGGATATTCTTGCCGATCATACAGAATTGGAGCTTCCGAAACTCTTGAAACAACCGATGAAGCTCCTCTCTGGTCAGGACTTCCGACAGAATGATCGCCTTCTTGTGATGGCTTGCGAATGTCACATTCAACCTGTCCCAATCCATTTCTTCCGAAACCAGCCCTCTTTCCAGAGCATAAGTCCAGGTGGGTGTTCCGGGAAAGGGGGTGAGCACATACACATCAAAGAGATCCAGGTCGCTTTTCTTGATGAAATCGAGGGTCTCCAGGATCTCCTCCCTTGTCTCATCGGGACAGCCCATTATGAATGAAGCATTTGCGGCGATTTTATATTTCTTGAGCATCCGAATCGCGCTTCGATTCTCCTCGATTCCGGAGTTTTTCCCCTTGAGATATTGCAAGACGCGCTGAGATCCTGATTCCAGGCCCATCCCGACCGACACGACATTCATCTCCGCAAGCAATCTCACAACATCCTCAGTCAACAAGTTCGCCCTGGCATTTGCAGCGAACTTACGATCTTTGCCAACCTTTTCCTGTCGGCCATCATCAAGTCATCGAAAAAACTGATGAATCTTACATCATACCTGTTCACCAGCTCCCTGATTTCACCGACCACGTATTCTGGCGAGAAAAATCTGAGCTTGTCCCAGTAACGTGAAGAGGCGCAAAAAGTACAGCGATAAGGGCAACCCCGGGAAGAGAAGATGTAACTGTGCCTTTCGATTTTGAGGAGATCTCTGGCCGGGAGCGGGATCTCATCAAGAGGCGTCACGGCGGGTCTGGCGGCCGTAAGCTGCAGGCGCCCTTCGGTTCTGTAAACAATTCCCTTGATCCCTGACAGCCGCTTTTCCGGGAACTGCCCCGTTTCAAGGAATAGCTCCATTAGCTCCGCCATGGTCTCTTCCCCTTCTCCGAGGACGCCCAGGTCCATATCTCCTGTCAGAGATCCGGGGAGCATGGAGATATGGATCCCCCCGATGACCACGGGAATGCCCATGGATCTGGCCGCTGCGGCGTATTTCTTCGCGATATTGTAATTCTGGCTTACCGAGCTGATTCCGACAATATCGGGGTGAAAGCTGCAAAGCTCCCTTTCGATGTCTCTGTCGCAGATCTTGAAATGAAAAAGATCACAGCCGAACCGATTCCTTAGAGAACCGGCCAGATATCCCAACCCAAGAGGAGGATAACGAATCTCCACTTCCACGGAAGGATTCACGGCATTGATGAGAAGTATCTTGTGCATACTACGTGACTTCATGGAACAACAGATTCTTAAGGAGGGAAAGACCCTCCTTTTTGTATGTCCATGCGAACTTCAACAAATCCATGATTCTGAAATTGCGCAGAAACACTGTGAGATATCCAATAACCTGCAGTATCTTCAAATCCTTCCTTGACAGATTCGAAAGCTCCAGAGCATCGCCTAATTGCTTATTGTAGTCATCCCAGTCAGAGGAAATCCTCGTATAACCACCGGCGCCCTCCCCGGCTATTCTCGCAATCTCGGTCCCCGGGTAAGGGACCATGACCCCGAATACGGGAAAAGTGGGGTTGATCCTGGCGGCAAAACGGATGGTGTCCTGAGCCGTTTCTCGCGTTTCGTAAGGATGGCCGAATATAAAATAGGCTTCTGTGGGGAGCCCTGCTTTTCTTGCGAATTCAATAGCCTGGGCTGCCTTTTCAAGAGTTGTTCCCTTTTTCGTATTCTTGAGGATCTCCCTGTTCCCTGACTCGATACCCACCCCTACCAATTTGCAACCTGCTTCTTTCATTTTTTCCAGCAATTTCAAATTCACCGTATTCGCGTGGGTCTGAGCGTTCCATCGAATCTTCCTATGAAGACCGGTGGAAATCATAAGGTCGAGGATTCCGTGCGCCCTGTCATGATCCACAGTGAAAGTCTCGTCACAAAACCACACCTCCTCGGGATAGAGCTCGGCGATGAGCGAAAGCTCCTGGATGACATTCAAAGGAGAACGCCCTCGCTGATCATTGCCTTTCACTCTCATGCAAAAATTGCAGCGAAAGGGACATCCTCTGGCCGTTACCAACGGATAGATCCTGGCCTTCGGAAAGAGATCCCACGCAGGAAAGGGCAGGTCGTCAAGATTCCGAAAAAACTCCCTGCCCTCATTCAAAACGATCCCCTTCCCGGATCGGTAGGCGATGCCCCCTATCCCGCACATATCCTTGTCATGCTCAAGAGCCTCGCATATCTCGCAAAACGTGATCTCCCCTTCTCCGGCACAGGCGATGTCAAAACCCGGAAACTGCTCCAAAGTGAGTTGGGGAAGAGCCGTTGCATGCACCCCGCCTATGACTGTGACTGTGGCGGGGGATTCTTCTTTTATCAGATTCGCCACGCTTGCCGCTTGACTGATCTCATGGGTCATGGCAGTAATGCCGACCAGGTCTAATCCGCTTTTCAATTTCCGAAGTAAGGTTTCGAAACTCGCCCTTTCCAGTTTTGCATCCATGACCTCACAGGGAATGTTCCGACTTCTCAGGTAAGCGGCCAGATACCCCAACCCCAAGTGCGGGTAGTGGGGGGTATCGTACTCCGCCTCCGCGAAATGCCTTGGTGGGGGATTGATCAAAGCAACTTTCATGTGTAGAGATATAACTTTGGAATGGAGTTGACGGTTTCGATCACGTGGTTCATGTCCAAACCTGTGATTCTTCCGTACCACTCTATGGATTCGAAGCGAGGCCTGTTTTCCTCGCGAATCAATGCAAGGGATTCGTCTCTCCCGATCTGTCCCTGCCTGATCTGGGCGCTCCTGAACGTGTCGAACTCCGTCAAGCCTGCCACAGTCATATAAATGTAGTTGTAAAGAGCCGCTGTTCCGTCATCTATCCGCCAAGTGGCTATGGTGTCGGTCTCTTCCTCCCACCCATACTCGTTCATGATGGTGGAAAGCAATGACTTTTCATTCCACTCAACATAATTGAACAAGTGCACACTGTCATGGGGCAGAACGAAAACAGAGTAATAGGCGAAAAGAGTGTCAAGGATCGAGGGGTTGATGTATCCGGGATTCAGGACATACTGTGCCCCATAATGGGCCGCTATCCTGATCTTGTCCAAAACCGGAAGCTGGGGGAAGGGCACAGCATGCTTCATCCGAACGCCGCTGAAGCCGATCTTGAAAAGGTCATCTTCCAGGCCGTTTCCATATGAATAAATCACGAGATTAATATCGTATCTTTTCCTCAAGGAATCCGCGTGGTAGAGAAGCTCCTTGTCCCCTGCCATGAAAAGCGGCACCGTTCCCAGCGTGGGCCTCCTGAGCCAGGCCTCGACGTTCTTTTTCACATTGCCCCGCTTTCTTCGAATATCCGCGGAAATGATGATATGCTCCACGCCGAGCTTCCCGCACACTCTGGCCTGGTTTCTTCTTCCCAAGTCGGTCAATACGCCCCAGTCATAGGTAAAAGCAATGGGATTCAGCTTCAGGACATTCTTGACATAATGAAGGCCATAGGAGCTGTCTCGACCGCCGCTGTAAGGTACGAGGCAGTCGGGACGCCCGTCTTTCCGTCTGTACTTTGCCGCGATTTGTCCAAGAGCCTCTTCCCCTTTGAGGTCAGGCCTCTTGTGGTTTCTGCAGTAACTGCACAAGCCTTGCTCATCAAAATCAATAAAAGTCATGGTTTCGGGGAGAAGGCATCTTGTGCAGCGCCTTAGCCTCGCCTCGAAATAGAGGCGCCGCCAGGTCTCCGTCATGGTCTCTTTAGTCTCAGGGCGAAGCCTTGAGGCGCCAGAGATGTTGGGAAGGGTGGTCCCCATCCCCTCACCTCCTTCCCCTTGATGGGCGAGCAATTCCACTTCTCCTCCCCCTTGATGGGGGAGGCTGGGTGGGGGTGAATGATCCGCCCATCCTGTTTCCTCGTGGGGAATCATCGGCACAGCAGGCGTGCCGGCAGACTCTCCGGATAGGGCAAAATCCGTTTGCCGGAACTCCTTCAGATCTACGATCAATGCCTCTCGCGGAGGGACTTGCCGGATTTCATCCTTGTCAAATGAACCAATGCCCCTGGCCTTATCCGCGAATCGGCGGAGAATGTATCGCTCTGAGGCAAAAACCATCATGTCTTTCGCGGCATTTTGGACCACATACAGAGAGCCTGTGTTGGTCGCCAGTAAAAGGGAGTGATTGTTGTTGAAAAGGACGGCAACCGTCGCCGATCCCTCAATTTTTTCGAAGACTCGACCTGTGGCCGAAGCTATGGAACCGGTCTCCTCAAGAAAAAGGTCCAACAGGCCCAGGAAGACCTCCGTATCTACTTCGAATTCCCTTTTCATTCCGGGGAATCTCTTCCAGAGCTCCGTGTCATTGGCTATGATGCCGTTGTGTACGCAGGCCATCCCTCCTTTGATAACAGGCTGATTGTTGTGATTTCTTTCCTCCCCTCCATGAGTCACGAGCCTGGCATGGCCGACGATTGTCAAGGACTGGTGAAGGGCGCTTTTCTCTATATTCGAAAAGACACGATCCATGAGACGGGCATACGCGGGATGTTTCAGAAACCGGGAAGCAGAGGCAGGGAGCTTGAGGACATCCAAAGAACCGGCACCTTTCACTACAAGACCTGCCGTCTCCTTTCCCCTGGATTCGGACAACAGGAACAAGGTCTTGATCAGTCTTTCGACATGGCGCTTTTTGTATTTCTCTTTCTCTTTGATGACTATTCCGAAAATTCCACACATAATGATGTCACAATCGTTCCCTCTTCCTCTCGACTCCGAGGCGCAGAGAGAGGAACAGGCACTTCACCATCCTTGCGAGATATGACAGAAGAATTCGTGGTCGCAAGTAGAATCTCCTGATCATTTTCCAGAGATGATTCCTGAGCTCCCCTTTTGTGAGATCCCTGGGAACGAACACCGTCTCCAGGAGTGTCGTCTTTTTCCAATCCTTGTCAAAGTCTCCGTACTGCTCAATGACTTCATACATGCGGCTTCCAGGAAGAGGAGTAAACTGGGTGACCGTCATGTCGTCCAGGTCAAGGTCCCGGGCGAAGGCGACCGTCTTGCGAAGGGTCTCCCGATTTTCCGAGGGAAACCCCAGTATGAAGAAACCCTTTGCCTGAATGCCCGTTCTCTTTGTCAATTCCACGGCAGCGCGAACCTTGTCCAGCTTTGTCTTCTTTTGCATCAAATCGAGTATCTCCTGGCTCCCGCTTTCGATCCCGTAGGCGATCTGCCAGCAGCCGGCTCTTCTCATGAGCCCCAACAACTCTGCATCAACTGCATCGGCCCGTCCCAGACAAGACCACGAAAGGTCAAGTCCTGCTTTAAGAATCTTCTCGCACATAGCCCTCACGTTGTTCTTGAATACGAAAAAAGTATCATCCTCGAACAGAATCTCGCGAATCCCATATCTGAGATAGAGGATCTTGATCATTTCAAAGCAATAATCAGGAGAGAACCTGCGGCAGGTATTCGAGAAAACAGAGTTATCACAAAAGGTGCATTTATTGGGACATCCCCTTGTCGTCACCAGGGAAGCGGCAGGAAGGCGCTGAAACCTTGAAAGAGGCGGCCGATACCTCCCTGGAAACTCAGCAAGCAAGTTCCAGGCGGGGAAAGGCAGTTCATCCAGATTCTTGATATAGGGCCGCCTTTCGGCAATTCGCGCCTTCCCATTATCTCTGTAGACCAATCCGCTGATTGTTCCGAAATCCCCCGTCCCGTCCGTTCTCAGCAGCTCCCTGAGTGTGCCTTCTCCTTCGCCGATCACTCCGAGGTCGAAATCGGGAAACGCTTTCATAGTTTCCTCCGGGAGGGCTGACAGGTGGTGTCCCCCTATTATGGTGCGGATCCGTGGATTGCGTGCTTTAATCATTTGAGCCAGCTTCCCTGCACTGTGAATGGAGCAAGTTGTGGCCGTTATTCCTACCCAGTTCGGGGAAAAATCGAGGGCCTGTCTCAAGGTTTCCTCGTGATCCAGGTTCAGGGAACAGGCCTCTATGATCCTTGCCTCGCAACCTTCCTTCTCCGCCGTGGCAGCCAGCCAGCACAAACCGAGGGAAGGCATGGTATTGCCCGCAAAAGCCAGGCGGCCGTACCTTTGCTTCATGGTCAAGGGGGGGTCTATGAAAGCAATCTTTCCTTGCAAATCGAGTCTCCACTTCAGTTCCCGACAATCTTGTACAAGCCTATACCATCTTTTTTGTATATTTCCTTGTATCTCCCTGCCATGCCCTGCTGCCGGAGAGCAGGGAAAGAAGCGTCCTCTATGATTATGTGGGTTGCCCTTCTCGTTTGCGGCGTAAGGTTCGAGACAAGGAACTCCTTTTCGGAGAAGTACCCCAGGCCGTCATGCCCATTCAATTGTATGACAACCGTATCCGGAAGTCGCCTGTTTGCAAACTGTATGATCTCATAGGCGGGATGAGTTCTGGCCAGGAACGCTTCCTTTGATTCCACCCCCAGGGCTTGAGGAAAGAGATCCGCATACTTGTGGGTCAAGTAGGTCGGAGTCAATAAAGACATTACGCAAATGCAAGTGATGACTGTGAATCGAAGAATTCCGCCCTTCGCCGAAAGGGCGTCAATGGTGACCGCCACAGGGACGGAGGAGATCAAGAGCAGGGGCATGACATATCTCACGTGTTCCATGTTGGGAATGCCGAAAGCATTTATGGCCAGAATGAAAGCCAGACTGAGCCAGAGAGAAAGGGACAGGAGGTTCTGGGACTTTCGGTAATGATAGACAGCGAAAGGCATGATGGCCAGGAACCAGGGTCCGATGCTTCCGCCGTATTTCTTCATATTCATCGTCACATCCCAGGGGAATTGAAGAAGCCTTGACAGGGAAAAGGCGCCTCCGTAATCCTCTCCAAAAAGGATCGGGTATTTCTGCAAACCCAATTCTGTGAACCATCCGGAGAGAAAGGGATAACACGGATTGCCTGTATGGACGAAACTCTTTATGTACCACGGGGACATGAGGGCCGCAGCAAAGAAAGAAAAAAGCAGAACATTGCTTCCCAACTGCTTGAGGGACATTTTCTTTTTTGCGAAAGCAATGACGACGATCAGGATCAGAAGAAAGAAAAAGAAGATCAGGCCGCTTATTTTGATTCCACAGGCGAACCCGATCAGGATTCCCGCGACCATAAGCCATCCTCTGTTTCCGCCGTGGGACCAGTTCAACAAAGCATGGAGAGACAAGAAAACATACAATGTAAGGGGAAGATCCACAAGAGGCAAGGGCATCAGGAGAGCGATAAAAGGGATGGAAAAGAACACAACACCCGTGATGACAGCCTGCCGAAGGGTGATGTATTGACGACTGGAATAAAGAAATACAGCGAGGCCTGCCAGAGGGTTCAGTGTGAGAACCAGCATTTTGGCGAGGGCCTCGCTTTTCATTACAAGGCCCAAAGAAACGAACATTTCGATGAGGAAGGGCCACTCCGATTCCATCTTGCCGGGGACGTGAAAAATTGCGTGATGATCTGCATATAATTTCGGGAGAAGGAAGTGGTACAAAGTGATATCAATGGCGAATTTGCAATAGATGGGCGCCAGGATATAGAGGAAGCAGAAAAAGAAGACTGCAAGAAGTTGCACAACAAGTATGATCTCAAGCCACGACAACTTCAGATGAGGCCAGGCGGATCTGATCCTCTGGAAACTGACTCTCCATTTCAAATAGGCGCCCGCCTCCCGAAAGGACAGGACAAGGCCAAGAAACAAAAGGCCGTACAGGACAGGCGCTGTCAAGAAACCCGCCAAACCGACGGCCAAAATGATTAGACCCATTGTACCCAGGCCGAGGGAAAGGGAAAAGAAAAGGTCCTCCAAAGCCGTTCTTTGCTCGCCGGGGACAAGAAGGTCCAGTACCCTTTTGCCCAGAAAAAAGGCGATGAAGATTACTGCGAGATAGGTCACAATAGAAGCCATCAGATGGTTCAGGTCCTCGAGGACATGATCCTGAGACATTCCAGCAGATAATGAATCAGGACCCACCAGATCCAGCCCGCCATGGCTATATGCGCCAGAATGGAAAAAGGGCTCTTTTCGGATTTACTCACGAGGAGCCGAAACCGTGAGGTTCTGGGGAATCCGAGGCTTTCTCAGACCCTCCAGGTACTCCCAGACAAAAGCGGCTACAAGTCCCAGGAACAAGCCAAGGATACCCCCCATGAGCAGATTCGTGGACATCACAGGGCGGGAGGGGGACTCGGGAGGGAGAGCCGGGTCCAGAAGCTGCAATTCGGCGCCTTCCTTGGTTTCGACGAGACGGGCTTTCTCGTATTCCGTCACAAGCATGGTGTAAAGCGATTCCTGCACTTTTACGTTTCTTTCCAGGCGAAAGAATTCCAGGGCCTTTGCAGGAAGGTTCACAAATTCCCTATCCAGATTTTTCATCAAAGTTTCATAAGCGGCTTCCTTTGCCAGAAAAGCGAGTTTCTTCGCCTCAAGGCCGATCAAGGCGTCCGTTTCAGAGGACTTGAGGGACCCAAGCTCGCTCTCTATCTGCTGTTTCATCAACTCCCGGGTCTTGGCCAGCTTGGATTTCAGCACCTTGATCTGAGGGTTGGCGTCTGTGGCGCCTTCCCTGGCACGGAGCAGGTCCAACTCCAGTTTCACGAGCTCTTTGTGTAGCTCCGCGGCTGCGGAGCTCTTGCTGAGGGGGGCCAGGAGAAACTCCCGTTGCGCCCGGGTAAGTTGACCGATATAAAGGGAGCGTTGCGCTTCCTCTTCCGTCTTGAATGATGCCAGCTCCGCCTGGTTCAGGAGACGATCGGTTTTAAGTCTCGCGAAAAGGCCCGCATGGGCTTCTACGGATGAAGCCACATTCATGGACCCTTCACGCTTCTGGTACTCCTCTAGCACCTTTTCGGCTTTACGTAAGCGGGCCTCCACTTTCTTCATCTGAGACTCCGCGAAACGCCTGTGCTTCTTCGCCTGGGTGAGGACATTCTTTTCAGTATATTCCTGGTATGCAGAAATAAAACCATTTGCTATCTTCGCCGCGATTTCGGGCTGAGTATAGGTTACGGTAATTTCGTAGATTCCTTCTTTTGTCAGTCTCGTATCACTGGAACCCATGATTGCGGAGGCTGCGTCCTTTTTCTTCGCTTTGAACAATTCCTCGCCGCCGATTGCATCAACTACCTGTTCGGCCATAGCCCGGCTCTTCATGATGGCAACCACATACATCTGCGAGGGACCGCTGAAAGTGGGGAGACTTCCGAGTGAGAAAGTGACTCCACCGAGGGCCACGTTTCCGCCACCCCCTCCGCCGGTGGCGCCGGGAAAATAAAATGTGGTCCTTGCAACGTAAATCTTGGGCTGAAGGCTTGTAAAGATGAAAGTAAAGACAAGAACCAGGAAAAGGGTCGCCACGATGATAACCTTTCGCTGGTCAAGAACCTTCAAGTATGTCAGGACATTTACATCTGATCCCATTACAGTTTCTTTCCTATTTTGGAAAAATGGTCTGGATAAGGCTCCTCACAAAATAAGCCTCACTCAATACGGTGACAATGTCCCTCCAGCCCACGATCTCGCTTCTGGGGACAAAGAGGACATCTCCGGCACGAAAGGAGAAATCAACCGTTTCCTCTCCCTGAAGAACCTTTCTAAGGTCCAGGGAAAAGATCCTGGGCTTCGGATTGGCCACCCGGATCACTCTGGCAGAGCTGATACGGGCATGATTGGTGAACCCGCCCGCCTGAGTGAGATATTCCCTGATCTCTATGCCTATGTTGTAAGGATATGCTCCGGGCCTCCCCACTTCACCCAAAATGTAAATGTTGTCCGGAAGGGGGGGCAGCATGAAGGTATCCCCCACCTGCAGGGCCACATTTTGATCGGAAGAGGGATCTGCCAGAGCCTTACTCAAATCAATTTGAACCGCCTCGAGCTCCCCGTTATTTCCGGTTCTTTCGATCCTGGCTGCCTCCAGATCGGCCTTCACAGTGGGGCCGCCCAGATTGTAGACCAGATCTCTCACCCGCTCCCCTTTCCGAAGGCGATAGGTTCCGACTTTCAAGAGCTCTGTCGCCCCGCTCAGCCTGTTTACAGTCTTCTGAAAAGTGTCGGCGCCGACAAGCTCCCCGATCACCTTTACGCTTCCCTGATAGAGCAACATGGGAGGGATGGTAACGATGTCCCCATCTCTGAGAACAGTGCCCCGGGATTCGGCTTTATCATCCAGATTCAGCTTGATGATTTCTTTCTGACCGTCCTTCCCGATACGCTCTATGGAAGCTTCCGATACGGCGATATCGGGAACCAGGCTACCCGCATGAGTCAAGATGTCTCCAAGGGTCTCCCCCTCCTTGAGCTCATACTTGCCTGGCCGGACCACTCCATTCTTGACGACAACGCTCTCACGAGCCAATGGCACGTAAATCACATCACCTGCCCGAAGGGTCTTGTCCTGGGAAGAATCGCCCATTCTGAGGAGCTTGAAGAGATCCGATTTCTCCACATTGCCGTTGTCCCGTCTCACCTCTATCTGGCGATAAGAAGCGACGGCACTCAGCCCTCCTGCAGTTGTTATGACATCGGACACCCGGGTAAGTGGGTTCACAAGATAGGATCCGGGGCTCTTCACCTCACCCAGAATCTGTACCCGGAATGTGCGGAAACTCATAAGAAGACAAGAGACATCAAATTGTTTCAAATGGCGGGACAACTGGGCTTTCAGGTACTTTGGAAACTCCGCCAGGCTCCGGTCCCGAACACAAAGCTCACCGACAGGGGGGACGAAAATCTTGCCTTCCGGTGAGACGAAAGTCGTCAGCTTCTCGTTGGTAAATCCATGGATGATGATCTCCAGCACATCTCCCGAAATCTCCCGAATCCAGGTAATATCGGGCCGGATCAACCCTCTCGATATTGGGCAGGACCTGTTTCCCCCCCAATGCCGCAGTGATCTCTTCCTGCACGCTCCCTCTCAAGGGTTCCGAAAAAAGTGAGGTCTGGCTGACCGCTTTTCCTGAAAAAACCGCAAGAGAGCTGAGGATGAGGAGAGAGAAAAGAGCAACCATGCGAAAGACCAGAACCCTGCATTCCATTACAGGAAAACTATTCCGCATCACAGGCGCTGTTTCCTCCTTTCTCCCACCCGGGTATCCGCACTTCCCGGGCCTCCCCTGCCTTCAATGATTCGAGAATCGCGAAAACGGCGGCAGTTGTCCACACAAGCTCGCGCCAGGGAATCGGAGCATCACCGCCGAGGCGGGCCCACCGTACAAAAGCTGCAAGCTCCTCGGCATGTCCTTTGCCGCCTCCGGTACTCGTTCTGGCGCGCCTTCCGGAAAGAATCACTGTTTTTCGGAAATCGTGAATCACGGCAGTCGAGCCCTCGCCATAAACTTCCACATGTTCCTTCGGAATCGCCGAAGATCCGGAAGCACTGTATAAAATGGTCCCACAGGATCCGTCGGCAAATTCCAGGACAGCGCACAGGTTATCGGGCAGCGGAGCTGCCCCTTTCGCATCCCGCGCAAAGACTCTCACAGGGGGCGCCCCAGAGACAAATTGCATCCAATCCACAAAATGGCAGACCTCACCAACAATCCGCCCACCTCCCTGGACCGGATCATGGACCCAATGATCGGGGGGAATATGACCCGCATTTACGCGGTACAGCATTTGGAGAGGGCTCTTCCGGTCCTTGAAATGGTCGCGCACGGCGATAGTCTGCCGGGCGAAACGGCGATTGAACCCGACCATAACTCTTCCGGGACCGTCCTCCAGCCCCTTATCAAACTCACGCACAATTGCCGTCAACTCACCCATGGAGATGCAGAGGGGCTTTTCGACGAAAATCGCCTTTTTTTCCCTTAGTGCCTCCAGGACCAGAGGACCGTGGAGATTGTGGCGGGTAGCCGCAACCAATGCGCTCATTTCAGGGTCTTTCACGATTTCCCGATAATCGGAGGTGCAATAGCCTGATCCAAGCCGCTCTGCAACCAGTTTTGCGGAAACTCCGGAAGCGGAAGCCACTGCCTGAATATGGACATCCTTCATCTTCTCCAATGCGGGAATCAGTGTGCCCCTTGCGAAATTCCCTGTGCCGATGAGCCCTATTCGGAGAAGATCCGGGCCCACAATTCTCCGATCCCCCGAAATCTGCGGGGACAAACGTCTTTCCTGGATGTCCGAGATGTCCCGGGAATAAGAAAGCAAGATCCCTACATACCAGTCCTTGCTCTCCCCTGAAACCAGATCGTAAGCCCTTTTCGCCTCTTCCACAGGGAACTCGTGCGTAACCAGAGAGGTCAGATTGATTCTCTTGTCCGCGACAAGCTGGAGGAATGATTCCATGTTGCGACGCTCGGTCCACCGGACATATCCGGGGGGATAGTCTATGCCATGGGCCTCGTATGCAGGGTCATAACGCCCAGGACCGTAAGATCGGGAAAGCCGCAACTCCAGCTCCTTCTCATAGAACGGCGGGCGGGGAAGATCCATTCTGACGGCGCCCACCACAACCACCCGTCCCCTGTCCCGGCAGACCTCCGCAGCCTTTTCCACAGGATCATTGGAAGTGGTGGCCGCGGTAATGATGCACGAGTCCACCCCTCTTCCCTCTGTTCGGGCGCGAATTTCATCAGATGCAAGGGAATCGTCGGCGCTGAAAACACAGGAGGCGCCGAAAGTCCGTGCCATCTCAAGTTTCCTGGGATCCGGATCAACGCCTGCGACAAGGCAGCCGGCAGCACGTAAAAGCTGCACCGTGATCAATCCCAGGAGACCCAGCCCTATGACGGCCACCCATTCGCCGAGAACCGCCTCAGATCTGCGGACCCCCTGGAGGGCAATGGCGCCGACTGTCACAAAAGCGGCCTCCCGCAGGTCCACACCGTGGGGAACTCGAACAGCCAGATTCCAGGGGACATAAATCATCTCGGCGTGATTCGCATAACCGGCGCCCGCACAGGCAACAAGATCCCCAGGACGAAAATCGGACTCATCCTCCCCTGTTTCCAGCACTTTTCCGCTGCAACTATATCCCAGGGGGACATACTGGTCCAATCGCTCCATCACGGAGCGATAGGTGCTCCCTATCCCGTCCCTGCGGGCTTTTTCGAGCACTTTTCTCACCAGATCAGGTCGTTTCAGAGCCTTTCCAATCAGGCTCGTTCGTGCGAGTGAAACCGACGAGCGCTCGGTGCCTGCGCTGATGAGAGAACAAGCGTTCTGAACCAGAATCCCACCTGCCTGACACAAAGGCGCCGGAACATCATGCACTCCGAGCTCTCCGGTCCGATAGTTCTGCAAAATCTGCTTCATGGCGTTCGATCCTTCATTGTCGCCCTTGTTTTTTCCTTCTCCCCAAACGTTTCAAGAAGAATCGGAGGCATTGCCAGTCGCTGGGCATCCGTCTCGGAGGCTCATGGCAAGCGGGTTGGAAGACAGGCGAAAAACCCTGAAGAGTCAACCTGTGAATCGCTTCACGGAGAAGCCTTGCGCCCTCCGGAATGATCCGCTCTTTCAACGAGTTCACCGTATCGCCAGGTAAAATGGGAAACTCTCCGGTCGCGATGATCGGACCCGTGTCAACTCCGTCATCAACAAAGTGAACGGTTGCCCCGACAGTTTCCTCCCCGTGATACAACTCCCAAAAAAAGGGAGGTCCCCCTCGATAGTCAGGAACTTTGCCGGTGTGCAGATTGATCGTCCCGAGGGGAGGGATCGCAAAAACACTCCTTTTCAACAGACGGTTCCCTGCGGAAACCATGAGATCAGGCGCCAAATCTCGCAGAATCTTCCGGCACTGCTCGCCATTTATGGCGTCCACCTCAAGAAACAGAATGCCCCTTTCCACGCAGTAAGCCCGGAGTGACGGCTCTTGCTGCCGATGAGCCGGCGGAAATTCCAGGGAACGCCACAGAAAACTCAAACCATTTAGAATGAATGTGAGCGGGGCGCCCATGCGACAGTACCGAATCAATTTCCGGGCAAAAAAACGGAGGCCTCTTGAAGGCACATTGCGCTCATATACGACTCCACACAAGGTCGCAGAGGAATCGGATTGCATCTCCTCCAAAAACAGAAGCGGCAGCCCTCGATTCAATCGGGTCAGAAGCACAATTCTCATCGGGGAATTTTCCCCCACCAGTCGCCGCCGCCTGAAAGAAACATCTCCAATACCTCCACGGGCCAGAGGGGATCTATGGGGTCCCTGAAAAAATAGTATGGATTCGTGTTCCGGTCATTCCAGCCGCGGATACCGCTGAAGCAAGAGGTATAGCCGGCCTCCCGAACAACGCTCAAAACCCTCGCATCACAGTCTTTCCCTGAGCCGAAGGGAAAGGAGAATGCGCTTACCTCGGTTCCGATCTCTCTTTCCAGAATTTTCCTGGAACCAAGGATCTCCTCTCCCAGAGTGCTGGAATCTCGAATTTCAGACAGCACGGGGTGGGTCCCCGTGTGGGATCCGATTTCAAAACCCCAATCGGACAGCTCTCTGAGCTGTTCCCATGTCATATTTTCAAGTCCGTCACGGCGCTTGAAATTCGAGATGCAAAAGGCCCGGGCCTGTCCTTTATCACGAATCCCTGCAAAATCGGTTGTCACGAAAAGGGTGGCGGAAAACCCGTATCTCTTGAGTGCTGGGGCCGCGTTCTCATAGACACTCAAGAAACCGTCGTCGAAAGTGATGGCAACAGCTCTCCGTGGAAGGCTTCCCGCCTTCAATGCCGCCAAAAGATCCCGCAGAGGCAGGACAGTGTAGTTTTCCGCAAGGTGCCGCAGATGCCTGTCGAAGGACTCTGCGCCATTGTCGGGAACGTGGTGATAAAGGAGGACCCGAGCGAAGCGGCACGAGTCGTGCTTTCTCCGGAGCACGTGCAGAAGGCCCGTGCTTTTCAGGAAATAGGACCAGAGGAGACGGCCCGACGGGGCCTGTACACGCGCCGTTTCACCTGCCACGACTCATCACCTCCAGGAAAACGTTCAGGGTCTTCCTGGCGCAGGCCTCCCACGTAAACCTGCGGGCGCGCTCCCTGCCCCTTTTAGTCAGGTCTTCCCGTAATGAGGAGGTTTGCAACACAGCAACCGCTTTGTCGGCAAGGTCGGCGGAATCGTAAGGATCAAAGAAAAGAGCCCCATTGGCACAGATTTCGGGCATTGCGCTGATGTTGGACACCAATGTGGGGACACCGAAAGCCATGGCCTCCAGCGGAGTAAGGCCGAAAGACTCGCAGAGAGATGGAAAAACATAGATACTGGCGTGTCTGTATAGTGCGGACAAGCTGTCATAAGGAACTCCAGGAAGGATAAGGCAGTGGTCGCGGAGACCCAGGGAGGCAATCTGCCGATTGACGGCCTCATGAACGTCACGCTCAACAGGATAGCCGACGAGAACAAGCTGGTACTCCTGGGAGACCTTTTCTCTGAGCAAACCAAAAGCCTCCACCAGACGAGCGTAGTTCTTGTAACGGTAAAATGAAGAGACCGAAAGAATATAAGGGACCTTTACTGCAGGAGGGAGAGAGTCTCCATCCCCTCCGGAGTCGGGCGTTACGCCGTGATGGACAGGGGTCACCCTGTTTCCGTCAACCCCCAGTGCCTAGAGAAGTACCGCCAGAATGTGGGGGAGTAAGATGGGTGATTCAAGGCCAGAGTGGATTGAACGCAAAGCACGGAGCGACACGGTTTCCATAGAGGATCCGTTCCTCCCGGAGAATACAGCAAATCGTGGCGGCCCCTGAGAAGCACCCAGGGGAGAACAAACTGCTCGTACAGAACCCTGAAGCCTGCCCTGGCCGCCAGATCCGGCACTGGAAGAATTCGAAAATTGGGTGAAAGCTCAGGGAGCAACCCCTGCCTCAGGGCAGGAACAATAACCGTATAGACGTTGGAAGAATCCAAACGGGAAAGATGGCGGAGAAGCTCGACCATGTAGGTCTGCCCCCCCCCCATGAGGGAAGGGAGCCCATTGATGCAAATGCGGTAGCTTTTCACGGCCCTCTCCTATAGTGCACGCTGACCCCTGGCGACTAGCGTTGCAATGTC
>JACPDT010000187.1 GCA_016183865.1 Armatimonadota bacterium
CTTGAGGGGGGAGGCCTCCCCCGCTCCCCCCCGCTTGAGGGGGGAGGCATCCCCCGCTCCCCCCCGCTGGAGGGGGGAGGCAGGAGGGGGGTGGGGAGGCAGCAGGGGAGCGAGCAGGGAGGAAGGCTGGTTTCAGGATTGGGTCACAAAGGAGGACTACTCTGAAATGGAGCAGGTGACCCGCTATATTCTGGATCATACGAAGGCAGGGGATTATGTCTATGTTTGCCCTCGGGGACCTTACAACATCACAACCGGAAGACGCAACCCGACGAGATTTGATCGCATCGAGTGGGCCCTGACGCCGACCTTGAGGAGAGAAATGGTTTCCGCCGTGGAATCCCGGAAGACGCCTTACATCGTGTATATCAAGCCCCCCCATCCCTATAACACGGTTTTTCACTCGGAGCAAGCCTACTTTCTGGATGAAATGCTCGAAGAGATCGGGCGCAACTATGTTGCAGAAGCGCAATTTCCCCACACGATCCTGTTCCGCAAGCGGGGCGCCTCCCCCATAATTCATCACCACAGAGACACAGAGAGCACGGAGAATCTTGAAATTACAGGGTTCAAGGGCTTGGATCGTGCTGCTCACGCTGTGATCCCGCCGGAAGGGTCGTTTCGAATCCGTGAGGTTCCAAAAGGGGCCAACCGTGTTTCTTTCGAGGTCCGTCTGGGGTACCCCCCTTTCCTTGGAAACATAGCCAGGCCAAAAATCTTCGTAGAGGTCCTCACAAAGGGAAAGAAGATGTACGAAGCTTCCATCGTTGTTCCCACATTTCCCGAATTCTCATCCCTTTCGTTTCACATTCCCCCGGCCACTGACGAGAGGGAACTCTATTTCCGGCTTGTCCACGGCGGGGCGCTCAATCCCCTGCCCAGGGGAATCCAAATCCGAAAAATTCGCCTGGAGCGGGATCCTGTCTCGATCCTGTGCAATGGGTACTAGTGGGCTGTCAACCTTTATTTTGGGGGTTATGTCATTCCCACGAAAGTGGGAATCCAAAATCTTAATACTGGATTCCTGCTTTCGCAGGAATGACGTTATACCAGATAGCCCACAATTTAAGTGTTGACAATGCACTAGAACCGGAGAGCGATAATCTTGAAAATCAACTTGATGCGTCAACTGGACTGGTGGTTTGGGCGACCGACCTGTTTCCTCCTGTCCCTTTTGTATGACTTGACGGGATGTTTGCGAAAACGCAAGAGCCCTGTGGAGAATCCGAAAAAAATCCTGTTCATCAAGCTCTTCGGGCTGGGCAGCATTGTCCTGACCTATCCTGCCATACGGGCGGTAAAGGAAACATATCCTTCTGCTGAGATCTATTTTCTCACCTTTGAAGAGAACCGCGAGATCTGTCGCTTGCTTGACCTGGCCTCAAACCGCAACATCGTCACCGTGAGAGCAGGTGGAATTGCCGTTCTCCTCAAGGAAGCCCTGGGGGCGTTCTTTCTCTTGAGAAAGGCGGGGGTGGATGTGGTGGTGGATTTCGAGTTCTTTTCCAAAATGACCGCGATTTTCAGTCTTCTCATCTGCAGGAAGCACCGGGTGGGATTCTCGAACAGGGACATCCCGGGTCTTCGAAGGGCGAGCTTCATCGTCCATCCTGTCCCGTACAACCACACATTGCACATATCGCGAAGCTTCTTTACTCTTGTTGAGTCTCTGGGGATCCGTTCCGATTGTTATCACTTCGAGGTTCCCCTCATAAGCAATCAAGACACCAGGACAATCGTACTGGACAAGCTGCAAGATGCCGCAGGGTTCGAGCCTGCGGCTCAGAAGCTGGTTCTCCTCAACTGTAATGCAGGCGACCTGATTTCACAGAGAAAGTGGCCTTTGACTCATTTTGCCGCACTCGCGGAAAAAGTGCTCGAAGCCTTCCCGAATGCTCTCATACTCTTTACAGGCGCGAAATCTGAAAGGGAAACGACAGAAAGGGCGGTACGCCTTGTCCCCAATCACGGAGATCGAGTGCGCAACATTGCAGGCTGGTTCACTATCGGAGAATTAGTGGAACTTCTGAGCCTTGCCTCCGTATTTGTCACAAATGACAGCGGCCCTGCCCACATAGCCGCCCTGACCCCGATAAGGACCATCATCCTCTTCGGTCCGGAGACCCCTGAATTGTACCGTCCCATCTCAGAGCGGGCCAGGTGTTTTTATGCCGATACGGACTGCCAGCCTTGTGTAACGGTATATAATGGTAAAGTCTCTTCTTGCAAAGACAATACGTGCCTTCAGGCAATCACACCTGAAGAGGTTTTCGGAGAGGTTGCCCGGGCCTTGCAAGGGGAAGGCGCTCAACCCCTTGGTGTGCATTGACATTTCGCTTCTTGGGCGATATAATACACATTGGAGGTGTATTAATGGCCACGTTAAGGTTCAATATCACTCTACCAAAGGACGTGGGGGCGCGGCTGAAATCCCAGAAGAACAAGAGCGCCCTCATAGCGGAGGCTCTCAGGGAGTATTTCGCCCAAGAAGCGAAGGAGCGTGAGATTCGCGAACTCCGGAAGGCGTACCTTTCGTCAAGGAAGGAAGAAGAGAAAATCGTGCGCGAATGGGATGCAACCGCTGGTGATGGGTTATGATCCGACGGGGAGAAATTTATTGGGCGAATCTGGACCCCACTCTCGGGTCGGAAATCCGAAAGACCCGCCCCTGCCTCGTGGTCTCCAATAATGTCAATAATGAGCTTGCAGGCACCGTCACAGTCCTGCCCATCACCACGAGTATTTCCAGGATCTATCCCTTTGAAGTCTCCCTTCCATCAGGGACTTTCGGTCTGAAAGAGCCCTCCAAAGCAAAGGCAAATCAGATTCGTACCATATCCAAAGAACGGTTGGGCAGCCAGATCGGCGCAGTTGACCAGGAGGTCATGAAGGCGGTAGAGAAAGCCATTCTAGTGCATCTTGAAATGACGTAAGGCCCTTTTCCTGTCACGGAAATACGACGCCGGGCGGCGCAAGCGCCCGGCGTCGTCACGAGAACCGATAGCTTATGGCTTTCGCTATCTGAACAACTGCAGTATGGACTGAGGAATCAAGTTTGCCTGAGCCAGCATGGCTGTGCTGGACTGAATCAGGACTTGATTCTTTGTGAGGACGGTCATTTCTGCGGCCATGTCGAGATCCCTGATGCGGGACTCCGCTGCAGTCAGGTTCTCTCTGTAGACATCCACGCTTCGAATGGTGGACTCGAACCTGTTCTGCAGAGCGCCCAATGTGCCTCTGGCCCTGTGGAGGACATCAAGGGCATGATCCACCTGGTTCAGAGTTCCTTGAGCACGGCCCATGGTCCGGATGTTCACGGCCTGATTGCTGAAGAGATTTGCGGCTTTGACACTGGGGGCGCCCAGCTTGATGGTTTCGCCCGGGTTCGCTCCTACCAGGATCTCAAGCCCGCCGTCAACGGTCACAGCGGCCTCAACGGCGGTGGAGGTGATATAGGCTGTCTTCCCGATATCCGCTGTCCCGATGCCCGCGGCGATCCCGATTGTGACGGTGCCGGAACCTCCCCCAGCGGAAAGGAAAGCTACAGTGGTGGCGGCAGTGGAACCGCCTGCAAAGCCAAGGGTATAGCGGGCTATGATGGAGGTATCGTCGCTGAGGGAGCTGTAAATCTGGACCACCACAGATGACGCTGAAGGGGCGGCGGAAATGCTGATCTTGAAAGCCTCATCAACAAAACAGCCTGCCTGAGAAACATAGGTTCCCGCTCCAAGGGAACCGGAAGTGAGAAACTCGGTCCCTGCAGTCCCCAGAAACGCCTGAGTGGCGATTCTGACTGCGGAATCCACCTGGGCCTTGGGAGTGGAAACCGTGCCGTCCAGGAGCTTGCGGCCCGAGAACTGAGTGGTCTGGGCGATGCGGTCCAGCTCGATCATCAATTGATCCACCTCAACCTGATACAGAGCCCTGTCTGCATCCGATTTGCTCGCTGTTGAAGCGGATTCGGCGAGGACCCTGATCCTTTGGAGGATTTTTTCCACCTCGTCCAAAGAGCCCTCTGCCGTCTGCACCAGAGATACCGAATCCTGGGCATTGACGGAAGCCTGAGCCAAACCGCTGATCTGAGAGCGGAGACGTTCGGATACGGCCAACCCCGCGGCATCATCGCCTGAATGGTTGACGCGCAATCCGGTAGTGAGTCGCTCCAGCGATTTCGTGAGATTGGCATTATTAATCCCCATGTACCGCTGAGCGATCATTGCAGAGATATTATTCACCACACTGATAGCCATTTGCATCCCTCCGTGAATATTTTGTACCCCGGCCTCCGTGCCGGAGTCAGGCAAATACCAAGGCATCACTCCCTTCATTGCATTGTGCAGTCAGCTTGAAGGCCTCAACAAAGGCAGATAATGGCGCCTTCCCCGTCTGTCGCCTTCCGTCAAGAACAATAAGCCGCGGAGACAAAAGCGGCCAGGCTGCTGACTACCAGGTGGTTCCTAAGACCCTATTCGAATGATCGGCAAACTCCGAAGAAACTTTAGTGGGTCGAGACACAAATTCCATCACGCCTTGGCGCGTCTCTGGGCCGATCTCGGGGCGCTCCTCGACTGCGCTCCTCAACGTAGCGCTTCGGCTACGCCTGCGGTGCTCGCTCGTGCGCGCTCCCGACCTCGTCTCC